>JASHSE010000103.1 GCA_030036975.1 Xanthobacteraceae bacterium
CGGCGGCGACCTCAATTACGCCTGGCCGACCGCGCAGATCGCGGTGATGGGGGCGAAGGGCGCGGTCGAGATCATCTTCCGCGCCGATCTGGGCGACCCCGACAAGATCGCCGCGCGCACCCGCGAATACGAGGAGCGCTTTCTCTCGCCGTTCAGCGCCGCCGAGCGCGGCTATATCGATGACGTGATCATGCCGCGCGCCACCCGCCCGCGCATCGCCCGCGCGCTCGCCATGCTCCGCGGCAAGACTGTGGAGCTACCGGGAAGGAAGCACGATAATTTGCCGGTGTAGGGCTTTATAGGTCGATGCCGACCGTTCTGCGTTGGGGACCGTATCGCGCCTTCTTTTATTCGCAAGAGGGAGATGAGCCCGCGCATGTCCATGTTCGAGCCGGGGAAAAAGAAACGAAAATTTGGCTACACGACGTGACCGTCGCAGCCAATGCAGGGTTTCCAGCGCATGAAATTGGCGATATCGTTCGTCATATCCGACGAAGCAGGGTTAGCTTGCTGAGGGCGTGGCATGACCACTTTGGAACTTGATGTGGGAGATTTGAAGCCGCGCGCTGTCGAGGTCACGGCGAGCGAGTTGGTCGTCACGCTGGTGGACGGCCGCAGGATCGCAACCCCGCTGGAGTGGTATCCGCGATTGCAAAGGGCCTCCGCCGCGGAACGGGAACAATATGAGATAATGCCCATGGGAATCCACTGGCCGTTGATTGATGAAGATTTGAGTATTGCGGGGATGCTGAGAGGGCGGCGGGCGAAATAATGCGCGCTTGCATCGCCGTCATCGCATTGGCGCTGGCCGCCATCGCGCCGGCACCCGCGCAGGCGCAAACTTTTCCCTCGCGCACCATCACGCTGATCGTGCCGTTCCCGCCGGGCGGCTCGACCGACGTGGCCGGACGCATCCTGGCGGACAAGATGGGCGCGGCGCTCGGGGTGCCGGTGATCGTGGAGAATGTCGGCGGCGCCGGCGGCTCGCTCGGCGTCGGCCGCCTCGCGCGCGCGGCGCCCGACGGCTACACCATCGATATCGGCCAGTGGGACACCCACGTCGGCAGCATCATCTATCATCTCAATTACGACCTGGCGCGCGATTTTGCCCCGATCGGGCTCGTTTCGCTCAATCCGATGCTGCTGGTGGCGAAAAAGACGCTGCCGGCGGACGATCTCAAGACGCTCGCCGCCTGGATGAAGGCGCATCCGGGCGATGCCAAGTTCGTCAACCAGAATGCATCGGCCCAGGTCGGCGGGCTCCTCTTGCAGAAGCTGACCGACACCAAGATGCTGTTCGTTCCGTATCGCGGCGCCGGCCCGGCGATGACCGACCTGATTTCCGGCCAGGTCGATCTGTTGCTGGTGCAGGGCGCTGTGGCGCTGCCGCAGGTGCACGCCGGCACCATCAAGGCACTCGCCGAGTTGTCGCCGCAGCGCTCCGCGTCGATGCCCGATATTCCTTCGGCCGACGAGTCCGGCGTTCCCGGCCTTTACATCTCGGGCTGGTTCGGCCTGTTCGCGCCCAAAGCGACGCCGCCCGCGATCATCGCCAGGCTCAACGCCGCCATGGTGCACGCCTTGGCCGACCAAAAGGTGCGCGAACGCTTTGCCGCGCTCGGGCTCGATGTGGCATCGCGCGACCAGCAGACGCCCGAAGGGCTCGCCGCCTTCCACAAGGCCGAGATCGACAAATGGTGGCCGATCATCAAGGCCGCGGGGATTCGAGGAGAGTAGGCACGCCCGGCCGACCTAATGAGTAGGCGAGCGCGTCTGCGCAGCCTCAAGAGCCTGAGGAGAAAACATGCCCCGCGCTTATTTCATGGTCCGCGCCGTGGTCGAAGAGCCGCTGCGGCAGAGATTCGACCGCTGGTATGCGGATCATCACCTGCCGATGGCGTTGGCCGCGTTCAAGGCAGAGAAGGCCTGGCGCTTCTGGAGCGCGGCGGAGGCCGGCGTGCATTACGCGGTCTATCGCTTCGCCAACATGGCGCGGCTCGACGCGGCGCTCGAGGGGCCGAGTTTTGAGGAGCTGATCGCCGACTTCGATGAGGCCTGGCCGAACGGCGTGATGCGCAGCCGCGACATGCTCAACCTGGTCGAGGAGCGCGGGGCGTAAGGCTTGCCTGCAGGATGGGTTTTGCCCGGTCGAGTCCTAATATGGGCGGTTGATTCGCAGCGCTGCTGGGCGCCGCTCAGCAACCGGCCGGTCATGGGCAAACAGCAAACCTTGAAGAGGACCGAGGCGCCGAACGGCGCGACATTCGCAGGCGTGCAGATCGATCTGCACGGCTATCATCCACGGGACATCAAAGGGGCGCCGCTGGCGCGTATCGTGGAGCAGGCTTGGCAAATGGGCGCGCCGCGGATTCGCTTCATCCATGGCCATGGGCGGGCGCGCGGCAAATCTCCGGGATTTTACAACACCAACACCGGGTATTTCGGCTTGTCGATCAGGCGCGCGCTGCGCCGCAATCGCGAACTGCGGCAGTGGATCAAATATAGCACGCTCGACTGCAGCGATTGGGGCAGGACGACCGTGAAGCTCAAGCGCAACGCCAAGCCGACGCGCGCCACACTCGATCTCAGCGT
>JASHSE010000013.1 GCA_030036975.1 Xanthobacteraceae bacterium
GCGCGCGGCTTCGCCGACCTTGGCATCATCCAGGATCGCCGGAAATTTGCCGTTCAGCTCCCAGGCGGCGAAGAACGGTGACCAGTCGATAATATCGAACAGGTCTGCGATCGCGATGTCGTCAAGACTGCGCACGCCGAGGACACGCGGAACGGGCGGCACGTAAGCGCCGGACCAGTTCAGCCGCAGCGCGTTCCGCCGCGCGTCGGCGAGCGACAGGCGCCGCTTGTTGTCTTCGCCGCGCGCATGGGCGGCGGCGATGCGGGCGTATTCGGCGCGTATTTGGGAGATGGCGCGCGTGCGCGTCTCGCGCGACAACAGCGACGCGACGACGCCGACGGCGCGGCTCGCATCATTGACGTAGATCGCCTGGCCGCGCCGGTAATTGGGATGGATCTTCACCGCGGTGTGGGTGCGGCTCGTGGTGGCGCCGCCGATCAACAGCGGCACGGCAAACCCTTGCCGCTCCATCTCGGCGGCGACATGGCACATCTCGTCGAGCGAGGGCGTGATCAGGCCGGACAGGCCGACGATGTCGGCCTGCTCGGTCACGGCGGCCTGCAGAATCTTGTCCGCCGGCACCATGACGCCGAGATCGACCACGTCGTAATTGTTGCACTGGAGCACGACGCCGACGATGTTCTTGCCGATGTCGTGCACGTCGCCCTTGACGGTGGCGAGCACGATCTTGCCGTTCGACGACGTGTGCGCGCGGCCGTCGCGCTCGGCCTCCATGTACGGCATCAGGTGGGCGACGGCCTGCTTCATCACCCGCGCCGATTTCACCACCTGCGGCAGAAACATGCGGCCGGAGCCGAACAGGTCGCCGACCACGTTCATGCCGTCCATCAGCGGGCCTTCGATCACGGCGAGCGGTCGCGGCGCTTTCTTGCGTGCTTCCTCGACGTCGCCGGCGATGAAATCGGTGATGCCATTGATGAGCGCGTGTGCCAGGCGCTTCTCCACCGGCAAGGTGCGCCAGGCGAGGTCGGCCTCTTTCTTCTCCTTGCCGTGGCCGCGATGCCGCTCGGCGAGCGCAAGCAGCCGCTCGGCGGCGTCGGCACGGCGGTTGAGCACCACGTCCTCGCAAGCCTCGCGCAATTCCGCATCGAGCTCGTCATAGACCGCGATCTGTCCGGCATTGACGATGCCCATATCCATGCCGGCGGCGATGGCGTGATAGAGAAATACCGCGTGCATCGCCTCGCGCACCGGCTCGTTGCCGCGGAACGAGAACGACAGGTTGGAGATGCCGCCGGAGACATGGGCGTGCGGCAGGTTTTGTTTGATGGAGCGCGCCGCCTCGATGAAGGCGACGCCGTAGCCGTTGTGCTCCTCCATGCCGGTAGCGATGGCAAAGATGTTCGGATCGAAAATAATGTCCTGTGGCGGAAAGCCGACCTTGTTGACCAGAATGTCGTAGGCGCGCGCCGTAATCGTGGTCTTGCGCTCGAGCGTGTCGGCCTGGCCGGCCTCGTCGAACGCCATGACCACGACGGCGGCGCCGTAGCGGCGCACGATGCGGGCGTGGCGGATGAAGGCGTCCTCGCCCTCCTTGAGCGAGATCGAGTTGACCACCGCCTTGCCCTGCACGCATTTGAGCCCGGCCTCGATCACCGAAAATTTCGACGAGTCGATCATGATCGGCACGCGGGCGATGTCGGGCTCGGCGGCGATCAGATTGAGGAATGCGACCATCGCCTTTTCGGAATCGAGCAAACCCTCGTCCATGTTGACGTCGATGATCTGGGCGCCGTTCTCGACCTGATCGCGCGCCACCGCGAGCGCGCCGGCAAAATCGCCGCCGGTGACGAGCTTGCGGAAGCGCGCCGAGCCCGTGACGTTGGTGCGCTCGCCGATATTGACGAACGGAATCTCCTTGGTCAGCGTGAACGCTTCGAGGCCGCAGAGGCGAAGGCGCGGCGCGATTTCCGGAATCGGGCGCGGTTTTTTGCCGGCGACCGCGGCGGCGATGGCGCGGATATGGTCGGGCGTGGTGCCGCAGCAGCCGCCGGCGATGTTGACGAGGCCGGCTTGCGCAAATTCACCGAGCGCGGCCGCCATCGCGTCGGGCCCTTCGTCGTAATGGCCGAACTCGTTGGGCAAGCCGGCATTCGGGTAAGCGCAAATGAGCGTGTCGGCGACGCGGCCGAGCTCGGCGACGTGGGCGCGCATCTGCCGGGCGCCGAGCGCGCAATTGAGCCCGAGCGAAAACGGCGCCGCGTGCGCGACCGAATTCCAGAACGCTTCCGGCGTTTGGCCGGAGAGGAAGCGGCCGGAGCGGTCGGTGATGGTGCCGGAAATCATCACCGGCAGGCGCATGCCGCGTTCCTGGAAGATTTCTTCGATGGCGTAGATTGCGGCCTTGGCGTTGAGCGTGTCGAAGATGGTTTCGATCAGGAGCAGATCGACGCCGCCGACGGTCAGCCCGCGGATCTGCTCGCCGTAGGCGGCGCGCAGCGCGTCGAAGGTGATGGCGCGGAAGCCGGGATTCGAAACGTCGGGTGAAATCGAGGCGGTGCGGTTGGTCGGACCGATGGCGCCGGCGACAAAGCGCGGCCGCCCGTCCTCGCGCTCGGCCATGTGCGCCGCTTCGCGTGCGAGCCGTGCGCCCTCGGCGTTCAGCTCGTAGGCGATCTCGGCCATGCCGTAATCGGCCTGCGCGATGCGCGTCGATGAGAACGTGTTGGTCGAGACGATGTCGGCGCCGGCGCGGAAATAGGCGAGGTGGATCGAGCGCACCGCGTCCGGCCGGCTCAAGTTGAGCAAATCGTTGTTGCCGCGCACCTCGCGGTTCCAGGCATCGAAGCGGGCGCCGCGAAAGCCCTCCTCGTCGAGCCCGAGCGCCTGGATCATGGTGCCCATGGCGCCGTCGAGCACCAGAATGCGTTCCGCCGCCAGCGCCCGCAGCGCGGTCTCGTTTGAAGAAAGAGCCGGAGGTTGAAACGCCAACTTGGACATGGGCTACGACCGCTCCCTCTCCCCGTAGGGGAGAGGGTTGGGGTGAGGGGGTTCGGAAGATTCAGAAAAAAATTCGGACTTATGAATTTCAAGTGTGTCCCTAATGACCTGCAGAACGCCATCGATATTCCGGGTCACATCATTGTTCCAGAATCGAAGCACCAAATAACCCATTGCTTCCAGAATTTTCGTTCGCTGTTCGTCGTTGCGCGCGCGAACAGCATGTTGTCCGCCGTCGAGTTCGATAATGAGATGCGCATCAGCGCAGAAGAAATCGACGACGAAACGATCAAGCGGAAATTGCCGACGAAATTTCCATCCGCCCAGGCGGCGATCGCGCAGCCGAAACCACAGAATCCTTTCGGCATCTGTTTGATTACGACGTAGTCGTCTCGCTGTTTGGGGGCTGGGCTTCATCCTCCGAGCCCCCTCACCCCGACCCTCTCCCCTCCGGGGAGAGGGAGTGCACCGCGAGCTTCGTCGCGCACAGAGATTTGGTCCTGATGCGGACGAAGGCCGAGCAAGTGACAAATGGCGTAGACCAGGTCGGCGCGGTTCATGGTGTAGAAGTGAAAATCGCGCACGCCGTGATCGACGAGATCGAGCACCTGCTCGGCGGCGACCGCCGCGGCGATGAGCTTGCGCGTCGCCGCGTCGTCGTCGAGGTTTTCGAACCGCTCGGCGAGCCAGGCCGGCATCGAGGCGCCGCAGCGCGCCGCGAAATTCCTGGTGCTCTTGAAATTCTGCACCGGCAGAATGCCGGGCACGATCGGAATATTGATGCCGCGCGCGCACACCCGGTCGAGATAGCGGAAGTAAAGATCGTTCTCGAAGAAGAACTGGGTGATGGCGCGGCTGGCGCCGGCGTCGACCTTGGCCTTGAGCATGTCGATGTCGGCGGCGACCGACGGGCTGTCCGGATGCTTTTCCGGATAGGCGGCGACCGACACTTCGAGCCCGCCGCATTGTTCGCCGCAGCGTTTGATGCCGGCGACCAGATCGGCGGCGTTGCCGTAGCCGCCCGGATCCGGCGCGTAGCGTTCGCCGGCGCCGCCCGGCGGATCGCCGCGCAGCGCCACGATGTGACGCACGCCGGCTTCGGTGTAAGCGCGGATCACCGCGTCGATCTCGGCGCGCGTCGCCGCGACGCAGGTCAAATGCGCCGCCGGCGTCAGCATGGTTTCCGCCACAATGCGCTTGACGGTTGAGTGGGTGCGCTCGCGCGTCGAGCCGCCGGCGCCGTAAGTGACCGAGACAAAGTTGGGCGACAGCGGCGCGAGACGGGCGATCGCTTCCCACAGCGATTGCTCCATCTCGGCGGTCTTCGGCGGAAAAAACTCGAACGAGACACGGATCGCGTGCGGCGCGCCGGCGCGCATGAAGCGGCTCGCGCGTGGTGCGCCCGCGTTCATCATGCCACCTCACGGGCCGGCGGCGCCGCCAACAGGATGCGCGGATCGCGCGCCAGCCAGAGCGACACCGCGATCTTGCCTTCCGGCCCGGGCGGCGGCAGCGTCTGTTGGCGCACCAGCTCGAGGCCGGCGGCTTCCAGCCATTGCGTCACTGTCTCGGCGGCAAAGCCGAGCCGGCGATGGGCATGCTGCTCGCGCAAGAATTCGAGATCATGCGGCGCGAAGTCGACCACCAGGAACCGGCCGCCCGGCCGCAGCACGCGCGCCGCCTCGGCGATGGCGCGCGGCCCATCGTCGAGGAAGTGCAGCACTTGATGAAGGATGACGACGTCGAAGGAGTCGCGCGGCAGCGCCAGATTGTAGATGTCGCCGTGGCGGACGCTGCAATGCTGCAGGCCGGCGCGGTCGAGCCGCGCTCGCGCCAGCGCCAGCATGTCGAGCGACAGATCGAGACCGAGTCCGCGCTCGATGTCGGGTGCGAACAGTTCGAGCATGCGGCCGGTGCCTGTGCCGAGATCGAGCAGCGCGCGGATCGGCTTGTCGGCGAGCGCCGCGCGCACCGCCGCTTCGACGGCGGCATCGGCGACGTGCAGCTTGCGGATGCGGTCCCATTCCGCGGCGTGGCGGCGGAAATAGGCCTGCGCGGCGACGGCGCGCGCGCCGCGCACCGCGGCGAGCCGCTCGCGGTCGCGCCCGATCACCGCATCCTCGGCATCGAGCCGCGCGATCAGGCCGCGCGCGACGTCGGCGGCGCTGCCGCGCTCGCCAAGCCGGAAGAACGCCCACGCGCCTTCGCGGAAGCGCTCGACCAGACCGGCCTCGGTGAGCAGGCGCAAATGCCGCGACAGCCGCGGCTGCGACTGGTGCAGAATGGCGGTGAGGTCGGAGACCGTCAGCTCGGTCTCGGCGAGCAGCGCCAAAATGCGCAGCCGGGTCGCCTCGCCGGCCGCTTTGAGCACCGCGGTGAGCGTTGGGAAGGCCATGGGCGGAGTTCTAGAAGACATAAAGATATCTTTATACGATTAAGTGCGGGATGGCAATGGGCAAAATGGGATATTGCCCACAAACGTCATTCCGGAGCCAAGCGAAGCGAGGAGCCCGGAATCCATAATCCCGGCGCTGGGGTTATGGATTCCGGACTCGGCGCTTCGCGCCGATCCGGAATGGCGACAGACCTTATCGGGCGCTTGGCGCGCCGCGGGCCGCGTGCAAACTTCGCCGCATGACCGAAGCCGCGAAAAAGGATGACCCCTATGGGCTGCGCGAGGGCGAAGTCGCCGTGGCGCTGCCGCAAGACTTCGATGCCTCTCTTTATTATATCGGCCGCATCCGCACGCCGTGGCGGCGCCGCGAGGAGTGCCCGAAGAACGCCCACGAGGCTGACGCGGAGTGCACCGTCGAACTCGATCCGCGCTGGGCCGACGGGCTGAAAGGCCTCGAGACCGCAACCCACGTCATCGTGCTGTACTGGATGGACAAAGCGCGGCGCGACCTGATGCTGCAGGCGCCGCGGCACTATGCCGAGCCGCGCGGCACTTTCGCGCTGCGCTCGCCGGCGCGGCCCAATCCGATCGCGCTCGCGGTGGCGCGGCTTGTTCGCATCGACGGCAACCGGCTCACTGTCGTCGGCATCGATTGCCTCGACGGCACGCCGCTTCTCGACATCAAACCGTACTTCGCCTCGACCGATGCGGTGCCGGATGCGGTCGTCGGCTGGCATGCCGAGCGCAAGCGCTGAAGCGCCTTGCGGACGCAAAAAGGCGTTTTCGAGCGAAGGATAGCGCATGACGTTGCAACGGCGCGTTGGCGCATGCTTTCGGTCAACGAGCCGACGACAGGCTTTGACGCTCAAGGGCCTGCCGCAAGCGGTCGACATAAAAGGCTGGCAACCGCAGGATTATGCGCGCAACTACCATGGACGCGTCACGTTGGCCGCTTCGGCTGTCAGGCCTCGCCGGCCGTCTCCAGCATGACGCTGCCCATTGCATCGCTGACGGACTTGCCCGCCCAGGCGACGTACTGGAAAGCCGGATAATAACGCTCG
The DNA here is from genome assembly GCA_030036975.1 of Xanthobacteraceae bacterium. GTDB lineage: Bacteria > Pseudomonadota > Alphaproteobacteria > Rhizobiales > Xanthobacteraceae > BOG-931. Next base: position 6,418 of record JASHSE010000013.1, read on the forward strand.
CAGGAATCGAGCGCGCTGCCGAGGATCACTTCGCATTGCCGCGGCGAAACCGTCATGCCGCCGGCAAGCGGAATCGAATGGCGAAACAGAACGAGGCCTGGTTTTGCCCAGATATCGAAGTGGCCGAGCCATAATTGCTCGTTGATGCTGGTGATCAATTCCTGCACCGCCGCCCGCCGCGGCTCAGGCGGCCGCAAGTCGAACGAACAGGCGAGATGCAGCACTTCGATCTCGCTCATCCACGTAAACGAGATCTGGTAACTGACCCAGTTTCCTGAAACCAAAAACGCAATCTCGTCTTCGGCTTCTCTTTCGAACGACCATGCATTGGCAATGGCGATCTCTTCGATAACGCCGAGAGGATTAGCTATCGCCGTCGTTTCGACTTTTGCGTTTGCGTAAGACATACCCATCCCGCCCCGTCCCGCAATGCGGGCGGCTCCAACGAATGTGGAGCGCCGCTGCGCCACCATCCCCCCATACGCCGTCCGATTATGTTCATGTTCTCCGCCGCGTCCCTCGCCGCGTCGGGTACCGGACTTTCGAAAGGTTTCATCACAGTTGGGCGAACGCTTGATGCAAGTATGATCTTTGTGCGGCGACCACTGAATTCGCGCTAGGCGCCTACAACCTGCGGTACCAGCGACACCAAGGCCTCCCGATAAGCGGCATTGAGTCTTCTGGTCTCTGCCTCGGCAAGCTTGATGAATGCCGGCGACATGCCATGAACCCTGTCCGGATGATTTTGTTTGATCAGCGTCTTGTAGGCTTTTCTCAACTCTTCCTGCGACGCTGCGGGCGAAAGGCCGAAAATCTCGAACCAAGCGCGGCGTTCTGTGGGATCGATCGCGGCGACTTCGGCCGTCCCGTTTTGCCCGGCTTCGCTGTTTTCATCCAGCCAAATACTCTGCTGCGGTTCCGCACGCCTCAGATCCTTGAGCACGAGAAACTCGACGCGATACATTTTGCAAAGATGTATGCGCCGCAGCAAATAAACGATGGGTCCGGCGAGCGTCGCAAAAGCAATGCTGACGACGTTGGCGCAGACCAGAGGCCCGAGCGGGCACCAAAACAACAGCGTGATTCCGCTGCTCGCCGAGGGATCGATCCAGCGCTCGGACAGTTCGGCTGTTGCCATCAGCAGCGAAAAGCCGACGAGATACGCGCCGACCGCATAGCCGACGGCAACGCGCGTGCTCAACATATGAATCCACGACCGCAGACGATCGAGCGGCTGACGATTGAGCCGCAGCACCGCGGCCCGCAAATGCGCGGCAAGCGCGTGGAGGTCGGCAAATGCCTCGCTGTCCGCTTCGGCACGATGGGCGCTCATACCTAACAGCAGCCGGTCGAACAGCGTGGCAGGCGTGCTGCGGCTATCGATCTCCTCGATCTGGCGACAGACGCGGCCGTAAAGCGCAACGGCACGATTCCATTCTGCCGCCTCGGATTTGCGCAACGAGAATTCCGGTTGGGTGCGTCGGATTTTTGCGCATTTGCGGACATAGGCGAGGAGCAGGCCCGGCGGCACCGCCCATAACGCCAGCAAGGCGGCATCGGTGAGCGATGCCGAAAGCTCATAGCCGGTTCGCAATTCGATCATGGCACGCACGCATTACAGATTCGGACCAAATGCATGACGGTTCGCTTCGCGTCGTCTCTACGCCGGCGCGGACGGGCTATTCGGATGACCTCCTCTTGCCGCGGCGGCGCGGCGGCCGTCGCCAAATGCAGTGTCTAATGGTTTTGCGCGGCGCGCTCGCGCCACTGCAGGAAATCGCGAAACAACGCCTCCCGCTGCGCCTCGTTGGCGGGCGCGTTCGGCTGGCCCTTCAGGAACGTCTGGAAGTCCACTTTTTCCTGCTGCTGTCGCTGCGCCTCGATCTGCTGCAGCATGTCCGCGGCGGGGCCCCACCTGGTCCAGCCCGGAACCGTGGCCGCCAAATTCACGTCACGCCATTTCGGGTGATACGGCGGGTGCTGAAACTTGTCCCACCGCGTGAACAGGTATTGCACGAAGCGCTGCACTTTCAGATAGCGGTCGGTATTTTTCTGCCAGTTATAGACCGCGAGAACCGCCGGAACCGCGATCGTATCGATCCGGTCGGCGCCCTGCAGCAGATTGGGATAGTCCTTTTTGGTGAACTCGCCGAGCGTGTAGTAGTCCTCGAACATTTTGGTGAACGGGATATTCACCAGGTGCAGTCCGGAGTTCGGCGGGATTTTCGAAAAGAACTCGACCGGCTTCGGGATCACCCGGGCGATGGCGTCGATTTCGCCGTCCTTGAGCTTCTGCAACGCGCTGGCCTGATCGATCATGACCTGCTGCACGGGAATGTTGAGCCGCTGGAACACGATGGTCCCGGTCAGGCTCGCTCCGGTCCCGGCCGGGCCGAAATTGACCTTCTTGTTACGCAGATCGGCCAGGCTGTGCACGTCGTCGCGTGCCAGGATGTGCAGCTCCGAGATCGGCAGGCGAATGATGTACTGGACGCGACGATCGAGGTTGGGCGTCTTGCGTACGGTCCGGAAATATTCGAACACGTCCGCTTGCGTGATGGCGAGGTCGACGCCGCGCAGGTAGAGCAGATCGTCGAGGTTCGACGCCGCGCCGAAGGAGACGATCGGCAGGATGCGCAGGTTGTCGCCGTCATCGAGCGCGTTCGCCATCTCCGCGGCAAGCCGCATGTAGGTTCCGGTGAACAGGCCGCCGACGATGCCGACCGTGTCCGCGTTCTTTTTCTCGCGCAGCACGACATCGCTGCCGCCTTGCGCAATCGTTTTCGGTATCTCCTGGGCTATAAGATTGAAGCTGAACAGCCCGATGATCGACGCGATCAGCGACGCAACAACAAAACGACCGCGCATCAGATACCCTCATTCGTTTCCCCGCGCTCCAAAGAGCGCCCGTCTCGCTCAGGTTCGGTCACGATTGTGGCAAGGCTAGGATGCCGGCGCTCGAATCGTTAACCCTAATTCGATTTTTGCCGTGGTTTTGCTTTCGCCATAATTTTGCCCGGCGCGCGCGCCGCAGCCATTAACTTTTGCAACTTTTGCGTGGCAACTTTTGCAACTTTTGCGTGGCGCGCGCCGCGGTCATTAACTTTTGCGCTGTGTACGCCGCAGTCATGAAGCGGTCATGAAGAATCCAAATGAAATAACTTAGGCGTGATGTTGCCACAAAGCGTTGTCAGCTTGTGTGCGCCCGTCGCTGGAAACGCGGCGGGCGGTCGACTGAACGGGCGGCAGTCACGCCGTGTTCTTCAAGCTCGTGGAGTTGTATGATGCGTAGATGTCCTGATCTGCCGGGCTTTTGAAGTTTCTCTCGTTCAATCCGGATCTTGCAGGGCCGCATCTGACGCGGCGCGGCTGAGTTCGCGCCGCGCCGCTGCGGAGCTATGGGCGCGTTGAGGGGAGGGACGCGGCATTGGCCGGCGCCTTCCATGAGCATCAAACAAACAGGAGGGCACGATGCTGTCGCGTTGGGTTATTGCCGCGTTGATGAGTTCATTGGCGGTAAGCGGAATAGCGCGGGCGGCGCCGTGGCCGACCCGGCCGGTGACGATGATCGTGCCGTTCGCCGCCGGCGGTCCGACCGACGTGGTCGGGCGAATTCTGGCGGCGCGCATGAGCGAAATCCTCAAGCAGCAGATCATCGTCGTCAATGTCGGCGGCGCCGGCGGCATGACGGGCGCCCAACGCGTGGCGCAAGCGAGGCCCGACGGCTACGAGGTTCTGCTCGGCACCGTCGGCACGCAGGCCTACAGCCAGACGCTCTACAAGAATCCGCTGTACAGCGCGACCAAGGACTTTGCGCCGGTCGCGCTCATTGCCGAGCAGCCGCTGGTGCTGGTCGTGCGCAAAGACCTGCCGGCAAAGACACTCAAGGAGTTCGCCGCATACGTCAAAGCCAATGCGGCCAAGATGTCATTCGGCTCGGGCGGCGCCGGGTCGTCGACCCATCTGGGCTGCGTGCTGTTGAACCAGGCGCTCGGGGTGAACGTGCAGCACGTACCGTACCGTGGCTCGGCGCCGGCGCTGCAGGATCTCATGGCGGGCCGCATCGATTACATGTGCGATGCGGTGTCCACCGAACTGGCGCCGATCAAGGCCGGCAGCGTCAAGGCGATCGCCGTGCTGGCGGGACAGCGCTCGGCGGTGCTGCCCGACGTGCCGACGGTGCGGGAGGAGGGCTTTGCCGGTTTCGATGCCAACAATTGGATTGGCCTGTTCTTCCCGCGCCGCACTCCGGACCCGATCATCCGTCGTCTGCACGAAGCCGCTGTGGAGGCGATGCGCACGCCGGCGCTGCGCGAGCGCATGGCAGCGATCGGCACCGATCTGGTCGCCGCGGATCGCACCAGCCCCAGCTATCTGGGGCATTTCGTCGCCAGCCAGATCAAGAAATGGGCGGGGCCGATCAAGGAAAGCGGCGTGTCGGTCGATTGATCGCGCGCCTTCGACCGATCACGCCGAGAACGGCGGGCGGATGAGCGAACGAAATCCGCCTGACGCTCCGTGGGCTTTCGCATACGGGCGGTTGCGGCGTTTGGGGTCGCGACTGTCCGTAGCATTTGCCGCCGGCGATAGCCCCTGCGTTTCGGGAAACTTGTCGACGATCCCGCGGCAGCCGAGGTGGTGTTGCAGCCGGCGCAGTCGGGCCGCGCCCGGCACGTCAAGATGACGCATAGGCCAATCGCCGGTGTCATTTTATTGAACGATTATTGGAGCAACGGAGCCTGAGTTCGAAGGGCTGGCTCGATTTCAACGGCCAAAAGCGTTGTTCGCCGCCGGTGCGCCGCAAGAGCGCCCTAAAGCAGCCACGAGGAGTACAAAGTACCGACATGCAACGCATTCGTTACGTCCTGATCGGCGCCGCGACCGGCGCCGCCGTGGTATTGCTGACAGTCTCGCCGCGCGTAGCCCCCCTGGTCTCCAGGGCGACTGCCTCGCCGTCGGCGGACGCCGCGACCGCTTATCGTGAGCTCGCCCTGTTCGGCAAAGCGTTCCAGGCGGTGCGCCAGCACTACGTCGACAAGCCAGATCCCGATAAGCTGATCCAATCGGCTCTCACCGGGATGGTCGGCGGGCTCGATCCTCATTCGAATTATATGGATGCCAAGGACTTTGAGGAAATGCAGGTCGAGACGAGCGGCCAATTCGGCGGTCTCGGCATGCAGGTTACGACGGAAAACAACGTCATCAAAGTGGTTTCGCCGATTGACGGTACGCCTGCCGCCAAGGCCGGCATTCTCGCCGGCGACATCATCACGCAGGTTGACGGCAAGCCGACCAAGGACCTTTCGCTCGCCAAGGTGGTCAACGAACTTCGCGGTCCGGCAGGCTCGCAAGTGACGCTCGGCATCCAACGCGCAAAGGTCGCACAGCCGATCGTTTTGACCTTGACACGGCAGATCATCAAGGTTCGTCCGGTCAGCGATCGCGATGAAGGCGGCAACGTCGGCTACATCCGCATCAAGGAATTCAACGAGCTGACGGCCGATGAGCTGAAGAGTGCGATCGGGGACCTTTCGGCGAAAATCCCGGCCGGCAAAATGAAAGGCTACGTCCTCGATCTGCGCAACGATCCGGGCGGCCTGCTTGACCAAGCCATCACCGTCGTCAACGACTTCTTGAGCCAGGGCGAGATCG
>JASHSE010000104.1 GCA_030036975.1 Xanthobacteraceae bacterium
TCCCTCTCCCCGCAGGGGAGAGGGTCGGGGTGAGGGGGTTCGGAAGTTTCAGAAAAAGACTGCAGCATCCGAACCCCCTCACCCTCACTCGCGGAGCTTGTCATCGGGCGGCGCTTCGCGCCGACCCGTTGGCTCGCTCGACCTCTCCCCTCCGGGGAGAGGTCGAAAAGTGTGCCAGCCGCGAGTCGAGGACTTTCTCTGATCGCTGCAATTGCTCGTGGACTATCTCCGTGCTGCCTGGTTTGCTCGATGAGGTTTGACCTCAGTCCCAAGTGCGGCGTGAGTTATGCGGCCTCCGACCAGATCGCGCGCATCACGCTTGCTCGGCCGCCGGTCAACGGCCTGACACTCGACATGATCCGCGCCATCGTTGCCGGGTTGCGGCGCGCTGCAGCCGACGACGACGTGCGCGCGGTCATTCTCGCGAGCGCGCTGCCGCGGCGTTTCTGCGCCGGGCTCGACCTCAATCTGTTGCTCGGCCAAAGCGGCGAAGCAATTCGCGAACTGCTCCAAGCGCTGTATCTCGACCTGCACGACGCGCAGCGCGGCCTCGGCAAGCCGTCGATCGCGGCGGTCGGTGGCGCCGCGCGCGGCGGCGGCATGACGCTCGCCATCTCGTGCGACGTCATCCTGGCAGGACGCGGAGCGAGTTTCGGCTATCCCGAGATCGATATCGGCGTCTTGCCGGCCATCCACTTCGCGCATCTGCCGCGGATTATCGGCCGGCATCGCGCCTTCGAGCTGCTGTTCAGCGGCCGAAGTTTTTCCGCGCAGGAAGCGCTCGATCTCGGCCTCGTCAGCAAGGTCGTTGCCGATGCCGAGCTCGACGATGCGGCGCGTACGCTTGCCAAGAATTTTGCCGGCAAATCGCCGGCCGTCATGCATCTCGGCCGCGCTGCTTTCATGCGGCAGAACGACGACGAGGAACGGCGGCGCATCGCCGACGCGGTCGAGGATTTCTGCCGCGCGGCGACGAGCGAAGCCGCCCAGGAGGGCATCCGCGCCTTCATCGCCAAGCGCAAACCGAATTGGCAATCTTAAAGCAAGGGGCAAATGACGCATCATGAACCTTCAGCTCGGCATCGGCGTCACCAACAATCCGCGCACCTGGCCGATCATCGACGGCACGGTCAAACCGGACGGCATCGATCTCATTGCGACCGTGCTGCATCCTTCCGAGCTGTTCTGGCGGCAATTGCATTTCGCCGAATTCGCCGTGGCGGAAATGTCGTGCTCGTCGTTCATGATCGGGCTCGGCCGCGGCGATGCGCGCTTCGTCGGGCTGCCGATCTTCACCACGCGGCGGTTTTTCCACACCGGCATCCTGGTCGCGCGCAAGGCCGGCATCGACAAACCCGCCGACCTCAAGGGCAAGCGCGTCGGCGTGCCCGAATACCAGCAGACCGCGGCGCTGTGGGCGCGCGGCGTGCTGGCCCACGAGTTCGGCGTCACGCCGGCGGACGTCGAGTTCTGGATGGAGCGCACGCCGGAAAAGAGCCATGGCGGCGCCACCGGCTTTACGCCGCCGCCCGGAATCGTGGTCAAGCAAATTCCGGCCGACCAGAGCATCGGCTCGATGATGCTCGCCGGCGAGCTCGATGCCGCACTGCATTATCTTTCCGGCCGCAACCTGGTCGATAGGAGCCGCGCCGATCTCGCGAGTCATGCCGACTTCAAATATCTGTTTCCCGATCCGATCGCCGAAGGCGTCCGCTATTACCGCAAGACCGGACTTTTCCCGATCAACCACCAGGCGGTGGTGCGGCGGGACATCTTCGAGAAGGAGCCGTGGGTGGCGCTCAATCTTTTGAAGGCGTTCAATCGCGCCAACGACATCGCCAATGCGCAGCGCCTGGAGCACGTCGATTATCACCTCGCCACCGGTTTGCTGTCCGGCGATGCCAAGACGCCGCTCCTTCTTCATGGCGTCAAAGCGAACCGCAAGGTGATCGAAACCATCGCACAATATTCGCTGGAGCAGGGCCTCACCCAGCGGCTGATCAAGATCGAGGAGCTGTACGCGCCGAACGCGCTGGAGTCGTGACTCTGTCCGTCATTCCGGGGCCGAGCCAACGGGTCCGGCCCGAAGTGGCCGACCCAATGACAAGCTCCGCGAGGAACCCGGAATCCATAACCCGGCGCAGGGCTTATGGATTCCGGACTCGCCGCTTCGCGACGATCCGGAATGACGGTGTGGCGATCGCTCACGCGCTCTGCCGCACCTTGGCCTTGCTGCCGGCGCCGGCGAGCTTGTTGACGAGCTCGCTGTCCTTGGCGAGATCGGCGGCGCGGCCGTCATAGACCACGCGGCCGTCGTCGAGCACATAGGCGCGACCGGCGATCGACAGCGACAGCGGCGCGTTCTGCTCGATCAGCAGCACCGAGAGCCCGTCGTCGCGCATGCGCCGCACCACGGCCATGACCTCGCGCACGATCAGCGGCGCCAGGCCTTGCGACGGTTCGTCGAGCAGCATCAGCCGCGGATTGAGCAGGAGCGGCCGGGCAATCGCCAGCATTTCCTGCTCGCCGCCGGAGAGCTGGCGGCCGAGCT
>JASHSE010000105.1 GCA_030036975.1 Xanthobacteraceae bacterium
TGCCGCGGAAGATGTGCAGCCGAGGGGTTAGGGCAACAGGGCAACGCGGGCTTCAATGAGGCCGCGGCAGAGTTGCCGCGGAAGATACGACGCATTAGCGTTCTCCTAGTTTATCTGGTCACTGCTTCAATGAGGCCGCGGCAGAGTTGCCGCGGAAGATATTCTCGGTGATGTGCTGGAACATAATGACTTGTACCGCTTCAATGAGGCCGCGGCAGAGTTGCCGCGGAAGATCCGCAATCGCTCATTGAAGCCGCGCTGGAGACGGGCGCTTCAATGAGGCCGCGGCAGAGTTGCCGCGGAAGATGAACGCAGAGCAACGAGAGGCCGCGTGCGCCTGGGCTGCTTCAATGAGGCCGCGGCAGAGTTGCCGCGGAAGATCCACCAATCACACCATCGAACTTGCCGCTCGGGACGTGCTTCAATGAGGCCGCGGCAGAGTTGCCGCGGAAGATGTTTTCGGAGGGTGATCAAGGCCCTTGAGAAGATTCCCGCTTCAATGAGGCCGCGGCAGAGTTGCCGCGGAAGATTGAGTTCGCATTTTTCACATCATTCGTCAGTTTCGAGATGCTTCAATGAGGCCGCGGCAGAGTTGCCGCGGAAGATACCTCGATCCCACGACGCAGGCGGCGATTGCGACGGCTGGCTTCAATGAGGCCGCGGCAGAGTTGCCGCGGAAGATCCGCAATTTCCGCCTGCCGTGCACGAACCTCATACGCCGCTTCAATGAGGCCGCGGCAGAGTTGCCGCGGAAGATGTTGCGGGCGAGATGGAGGATATCTTCGCCTAGGCCGGCTTCAATGAGGCCGCGGCAGAGTTGCCGCGGAAGATCTGCGAGAGAGACGATACCAATTGCGGCTGACGCGCCGCTTCAATGAGGCCGCGGCAGAGTTGCCGCGGAAGATAGGCCATGTGTAAGCGCCCGCGCTGCCTCACAGAAGAAGCGGCATCGCGAATGCTCCGCGGTTTTGCAGACCAATGGCATAGTCCGATCCGTGGTGTGGCTCTTACGATGTCAAACAGCCCGTTGAATTGCAAGCATTTTCTTGCCTGCGAGCGCTACCGCCGCCCTGCGCATCACGTGAGCGCTCGCGCAGCGGCGGCGGATAGCCGCGCATGTCTCATTATATCACAATTGCGGCCCGCTTCACCGGCTCAAAACTCTTGCCCAGGCTTTCGACCCGAGGGTCCACCTTATCCGCCGGGCCCAGGTCCAAGATAAGGACGTGATCGTCGTGGGCGTGGATCAGCTCGTCGAGGCGACGCGCCAACTCCGCGCGACGACGAGCCGTGAGGCGGCACTGAAACACGGACAGCTGCAGCCATTGCCCGTAGCCGCGCATCAGCTTGAATACGCGCCGCCAGCGACGCTCGCTGGAAATGTCGTAGCTCACGATGTAGAGGCGCTCGTCGATCATCGTCCTACCGGATGAGATAATGGGGGTAGTCGTCGATCTCGCCGCTAAGATAACGGGCGAGCAATCGCGCCTGCACTTCAAGCAAGCGCCGTATTGACACGCGATAGCCGAACACCGGATGGATCACCTCGTGGTCGAGGCGGCGTTCATACGCAGCGATGAAGGCACGCCGCGCGTGGGTCTTCAGGTTCACCGCCGTGCCCGCCGTGATAAAGCCCTCCGGCTTCACCTCGCCGTTGTTGACCACCTGGATCACCGTCGAGTCGGCGAGCACCGAGCGGAACGGCTCCATCAGATCGAGCGCGAGCGCCGGGCGGCCGAAGCGCGGCTTGTGATAAAGGCCCAGATAGGGATCAAAGCCCACGGCCGAGAGCGCGGTGAGCCAAGTGCGGCTCAACAGCGAATAGCCGAGCGACAGCATGGCATTGACCGGATCGGTCGGCGGCCTGCGCGTGCGCCTGTCGAAAGCGAATTCCGGAAAACCGCGCGCCGCCTCCCCGAACATCGTCGGAAACAGTCGGAAATAGCGCGCCGCCGCCTCGCCTTCGATGCCGAGCAGTTCGGGTTCGGTCGGCGCATGTGCGGCGCGGTCGGCAAGGCGCGAGAGCGCCTCGAGCGCGGTGTCGCGCTCGGCTGCATCGCCCGTTTTGAAATTGCGCCGCAGAAACACGCGGCTGTTCTTGATCTTGGCGGCCACCAGGCTGCGCGCGAAGATGAGACAGCGCCGCTCATCGAAGGCCGCGCGATATTGCGCGATGCGCGTTGCCACATTGCGGTGTCCGGTCGAGACCGTGTGGCCGAGCACCCAGCCGCCGGTCGAGGCATAGGTGACGGGAATTTCTTCGCGCAACAGGGCCGCAACGGCCGGCGTCGTCAGCGAGACCGGACCATGCAGCACCAGCTCGGAGACATCGCCCAGCGGGATCTCGCTCTTGCCTGCTTCTGTTTCGACCACGAGCACTTCGCCGGATTTGGTGACGCGCGCGCCCGGCTCCTGCACGTAAAGCGGCAGCGCCGTGTCGGCCGCGGGATTGAGCGGGCGCGGCGCCAAACCTTTACGGAAAAACGCGACCTCGTCGGGCAGGCAGATTCCCGCAAGCGAGCACTTGGTGCATTTCGGGCTGTCGACGAGCGGCGGCGGCAAGCGCCCCGCCGCCGCGGCGAGCCGCAGCTCGGCAATTGCCGCCCGCGTGCGAGCGCGCAGCCCGTCGTCGAGCGCGATGCGCACGCGCTCGCGCGAGCCGGCGTACCAGATCGCGCCATCGTCGACCCTGTAGCCGGCGTCTTCGAGGATCAGCGCCTGAGCACAAACCTGTACCCGCTCCGGTTCGTAGGCGCCTTCGGCGACGTGCGGCCGCTTGCCTTTCTTAGTGTCGACCGGCGTCACGATGCCATCCTCACCCTCGATCAAGTCCATTTTGGCAATGATGCCGAGCCGTTCCGAGGCCAGCGTCGCCGAACGCGCGGTGAAATCCGGCTTGTCGTCGGCATCGCCCGGCGCCGGCAGCTTGCCGCCGCCGGCGTCAAGGCGCACATGCACACGCCGGCCCTCCTCGGTGTCGCCGGAATCCGCCCATTCGCCATCGACCCATTCGAGGAAGGCGAGGCGCGGACAATAAACCCATTCGTTGAGCATGCGCACTGGAACGAGCGGCGTTTCCGCGTCGGCAGGCGGGGCGGGAAGATCAAGTGTGAGCTGCGCGGGCGGCGCGGGCGTCAGGCGGGATGCAGATGCGAGGTCGGCGACAGCGGCTCTCTCGTCGGCTTCGGCAACCGACGCGGAGTCGGACGCAATGTCGGACCCTGGCCCGGACGCAACATCGGCGGGGGAGGCCATACGCAACAATCCCCGATGGCAGCCGCATCGGGTCTATTATCAACGCGGGCGCGGTCGGGAGTCCAGCCGAATCGTGGCTTGGTCTCCCAGGCTGGGACCATGCGACGCGCAGACCGCGTGAGCAGGAACGCAGTCCATAGCGAGGAATGTCCGAATGCAGACCGCAGGTCTCACGAAGACCGAACGGAGATCGTCAATGGACGCCACACCCATCAAATCGCAGCGCGACTACCGCCGGGCGCTGAAGGACATCGAAGGCCTGATGCACGCGCGGCGCAACACGCCCGCAGGCGATCGCCTCGACGTGCTGGTGACGTTGGTGGAAGCCTTGGGAGGCGAAACACTATCCGCTCGACCTGCCCGACGCGGTCGAGGCGATCAAGTTTCACATGGAGCAGAACGGGCTCGCCGCGCGCGACCTCATTCCCTTCATCGGCAGCCGCAACCGCGTCCACGAAGTGCTCGCGCGCAAACGACCGCTGACGCTCGCCATGATCCAGCGGCTGCATCAGGGCTTACGCATCCCGGCCGAGTCGCTGATCAAGGCCGGGCGGAGCAGGGCGGCGTAAGGGGACGGCGCGGACGCCGGCCCCTTACGCTTCAATGAGGCCGCGGCAGTGCTGCCGCGGAAGATGGAACTGAACTTGTCATCTTGCTTCCGCAAGGAGTGACTTCAATGAGGCCGCAGGAATACCGCCGCGAAAAACATTGTCTTTCCCCCAAGCTATAATTTCAATGCCAGGGGAGGCGGGTCCGATCATTCGAAGGACGATTCGATCGGACCCGCCGGGCTCCACCAGCCGCGACATCGGCAAATGTGTAGCGATTCGGCTTCCATGTCAATCGTTCCATTCCTTGCGCAAGCACGAAAATAAACCGCCACCCCGATGGCTGTCGCGCCCAAGAAGGAAGGGACCACGGACCGCAGCCGCAAATCTAAGGCGGAGGCGAGCTTTGAGGCCCCTACCATCGGACAGACCAACGGCATCGATGATATCGACGGCGATTGGCAGCGGCAGGCCCCGGCGCTCGCATTCGGCGGCCACATCACTGAGCAACCACGTTCTTATTTCTTTCCGCCTGCTGGCATGGCGGGTCGCGAGGTACGGCGTTCGGCTCTCCCATATGTGCGCTGGTCCGGTGAGCGAATCGCTCTCCGTCAACGCTGACGGCCGATCCAAAGCAATCACGCCGAGACGGCCGGCGCGCAGCGTCTCAAGCCGGGACACCACGGTATCAAACATTCGCCGCTCGCCGCGCTCCGGCCTGCGTGAGCGATCACATGCCCAGGGCGCAGCAATTATCAGGCGGTCGATACGACCGTCTCCATCATTGTCGTCGAAAAGGAGGAAGATGTGCTCGTGCCGGCCCGACGCAGCCTGGCTGCCATCTGTCTCATGGCCGGAGAACAGGCGCGGCACCTCACCGCGTGAGTCTCGCGCCAGCGCCATCAAGGCGCGGCGTGCGGCATGTGCGAGCGCCGGTCCGTCGCCCACGGGGATGCATGCCTCTGCCGGCACGGTGAAGACCATTGTGTCACGCCATACATCGCGATCGGGCGCCATCAGGCCCAGGCCAAGATAGCGGCCGTCGCCGATTAGCAATGGACCCCACTGCGGCTCGGCAAATGTGATCTCAACATGCCAGAGCCGCTCCTTGGCGAAACGCGTGTTCGGGGCAAAATCCTCGGAACGCTGACCGCGGCCCGCGAACGGTTCGCGCTGCACGCGGATCGCGGCCGGACGGTTCGCGACGCCGGCGTGGCGCAATGCCTGCGCGACGGCCGCCGCGGCGCGGCGCTCCTCGTCGAGGCGTTCGCCACTGGACTTCGCCTCTTTCCACGACGTACTTGCACCGTTGCGCGCGGCCGCCAGTTCCAGACGCAGGCGTTGCGGATCGATGCGGCGCCGTGCTGCGCTGTCCGGCAGCGCCGCCGGGGTCACTGTATGCCAAACCCGATAGCTTCGGTTTGGCTCGACGCCATAGTTGCGCGGCATGGTGTGGTCGTCGGCCAGTAGCAGCCGGGTCTCGATAATCTCGCCGGTCGCCGAATCCGTACGCTCCGAAACGCCCAAGCCCGAGAACGCGCCCTCAATGTCGTCGGCAGGCAGCGGGCAGTTCGGTGGCACTTCGATCAGCAGACGACGGATCGCCGGGATGACATGAGGCGAACCGATTGACGGCAGCGGGATGATGCGGATACGCGCGGCTTTGTCAGCTTCTCCGGCGTCGCGGCCCACCAATACGCGCGTGATGATCGCGGCGGCGTCCGGCCGCTTCTCTATCAAGGCAGCAGTGGCCAGAGCGCGGACGCGCTCGACGAAAGCGACTGCATGCGCGAGCGGCCATAGCCCGAATTCCAGCTTTTCGTCCATTTCGCGGAGATCGAACAATAGCCGCGCCGGCGGGCTGTCATAGGTCCCCGGGGCGAAGCGGGGTTTTGGTGCTTGCGAATAAATCTGTTCAACGCGCCGGCCGGACCTCACAGTCTTGAATTGCCTGCCGATCTTAGCAAACCGGCGCTCCAGGCTCGCCAGCGACCCTTTCTGCGGGCACGGAA
>JASHSE010000014.1 GCA_030036975.1 Xanthobacteraceae bacterium
TGCCGATCCCATCAGATTTTCCCGCATCTCCGCGACCTTGCCGCGGAAATTGGCCAGCGCCGAGCGGAATTCCATGACGTCGGCGGCATCGGCCGCCTCGCCGGTCCTGACCGCGTTCTGCCGCAGCGCTTCGAGCTCATCGTAGCCGCGATCGAGCGCGATTTGCCCGGCTGCGATCTCGATCTTCAGCCCGTTCAGGCTGTCGCGGATGGCGCTCGCCTGCCGGTCCAGGAGCTCGACGGCAACGGTCAGGTCCGCCTTGGTCTTGCGCGCCTTGGCCTGCTCGGCATCCATGAGGTCGAGAAATTTCTTGCGGTTCTCGGCAAAGCCCTTGAACGCGGTCCGGGCGTCGACTGCGACGCCAATCAGCCGGCCGATGAGACCTTTACGCGCCGCCGGCTGGCCGCCGCCCGCCTCGGCCTGCAAATCCTCGATGCGCAGAATCTTCACGCCGTCGATGACGCTCGCGGCGATCCGCCCGACCTCACCGGCGTCGCCGAGCCGAACGCCGGTCAGCAATTGACGCGAGGCCTGGGCGATGTTGGCGAGCACGCCCTCGCCGTGCGACAGCAGCGTCGTGGTGTTGCGAAAATCGACCTTCGCGGCCGAGGCCCGCGCCGCAGCCAAATCCTCAGCCTTGAGGTTGGCAATGTCGACCAAGCGCTCGGGCGGCGTCTGCGCCGCCAGTCGTTCGTCCACTGGAACCGGCAGCGGCGCGGCCGATGCGGGCACCGGCAACGATGACGCCGGCGCCGTCTCCAGATTATCAAATATCGACAAGTCGAGCGGCGCGGCCGGCTTGGTGTCGGGCATGATCGAGTCCTGCCGAAAGCTCTACCTTCCAGGACGGTCGGGCTGAGCGGGAGCACATCGGCGCAGCAAAATATACCATAGCCGGGTTGCCGGACCGCCTACAAGTGGATGTAGGCGGCATCTGCCGCGGCCAGTAGGGCCAAGCGAGCTGTCGCGAATTAAAGTGTGACAGCCTAGAACAATCCGACGATGCGGCCGTCCGAGCCGACGTCGATGGCGTCGGCGGCCGGCACCCGCGGCAGGCCCGGCATGGTCAACAACTCGCCGCAGATCACCACGACGAACTCGGCGCCGGCCGACAGCCGCACCTCGCGCACCGGGATGATGTGATCGGTCGGCGCGCCCTTGGCGTCGGGGTTGGTGGTGAAGCTGTACTGGGTCTTGGCCATGCAGATCGGGAACTTGCCGGCGCCCATCGCCTCGAACGAGGCGAGCTGATCGCGCGCCGACTTGTCCATCGAGATATCCTTGGCGCGATAGATTTCGCGGCAAATGGTGCGGATTTTCTCCACCAGCGGCATGTCGTCAGGATAGAGGAATTTCAGCTTGCTCTGGCCGCTCTCGCAGATCTTCACCACGGCGCGGGCGACCTCGGCCGCGCCCTTGCCGCCCTCGGCCCAATGGTCGGCCATGAACGCTTCGACCTTGAGCGCCTTGCATTTGTCCTCGACCAGCTTGATCTCGGCGTCGGTGTCGGCGGAGAAGCGGTTGATCGAGACGACCGGCACGATGCCGAATTTACGCACGTTCTCGACGTGCCGCTGCAGATTGGCCATGCCGGCGTCAAGCGCGTTCAGATTCTCGGCTTTCAAATCCTCCTTCTTCACGCCGCCGTGCATCTTCAGCGCCCGGATGGTCGCGACCAGCACCGCGCAACTGGGCGCGAGTCCGGTCTTACGGCACTTGATGTCCATGAATTTCTCGGCGCCGAGATCGGCGCCGAAGCCGGCCTCGGTCACCACGTAGTCGGCGAGCTTGAGCGCGGTGGTGGTCGCCAGCACCGAATTGCAGCCGTGCGCGATATTGGCGAACGGTCCGCCGTGGATGAAGGCCGGCGTACCTTCCAGCGTCTGCACCAGGTTCGGCGCCAGCGCGTCCTTGAGCAGCACCGCCATGGCGCCGTGCGCCTTCAGGTCGGACGCGCGCACCGGCTTGCGGTCGCGCGTGTAGCCGACGACGATATTGCCCAGGCGTTTCTTGAGATCCTGGATATCGCGGGCGAGACAGAAGATCGCCATCACCTCCGACGCCACCGTGATGTCGAAGCCGTCCTCACGGGGAAAGCCGTTGGCGGCGCCGCCGAGTGAATTGACGATCTGCCGCAGCGCGCGGTCATTCATGTCCATGACTCGACGCCAGGTTATGCGGCGCGCATCGATACCGAGCGCGTTGCCCCAATAGATGTGATTGTCGAGCATCGCGGCGAGCAAATTGTTCGCCGAGGTAATGGCGTGAAGATCGCCGGTAAAGTGCAGATTGATGTCGGCCATCGGCACGACTTGCGCATAGCCGCCGCCGGCGGCACCGCCCTTGACACCGAAGCACGGCCCGAGGCTCGCCTCGCGGATGCACAGCATCGCCTTTTTGCCGATGTAATTGAGCGCGTCGGTCAGGCCGACAGTCGTGGTGGTCTTGCCCTCGCCGGCCGGCGTGGGATTGATGGCGGAGACCAAAATGAGCTTGCCGTTGGGCCGGCTCTGTATCGACTTGATGAAGTCCATCGACACCTTGGCCTTGTAATGGCCGTAAGGCTCGAGGTCCTCGGGCGCGATGCCGAGCCGCTCGCGGGCGACGTCGACAATCGGCCGCATCTTGGCGGCCTGGGCAATCTCGATGTTGGAGAGCGGATTGGCGTGCTGCGAAGAGGTCGCCGGCGCCTTCGCCGCAGTTGCTGGAGTCGGATTCATGAAAACCTCGTTCCGATATTGAGCTTGACGTTTGTTGCGAACTCGCCGGCGGACAATTTGGGACCGTCGGCTTGTACACGGGTGACTTTGAAGCGTCCATCGGCGCAAACCACGGTAAAGCCGTCGCTCTCGATGGCGACGATCTCGCCCATCTTGCCGGCGATGCCCTTGGGATCTTTAGCCGGCAGCGGTTTGGCGTCGAAGATTTTGACGGTCTTGTCGTTGAGCTTCGACCACGCGCCGGGCGCCGGATTGCAGCCGCGGATCAGCCGGTCGATCTCCTGCCA
>JASHSE010000106.1 GCA_030036975.1 Xanthobacteraceae bacterium
GCCACGGAACGTCCGGGTCTTCGACGCCTTGGAGGATGCGGACCGGACACCCGGTTTCGATCATGCCGCCGAGCAAGAGATGGCTGCGGCCTTCCTCGATCAGGCGGCGGGTGACGAAATACGGCTCCGGCGAATAAGCGGACGGCCGCGCCCAAACGCCTTTCTCCGCCAGCTCGTTTTTGATGGCCGGCGTGAACCGCTTCCACATCAGCTCCTCGGTGAAGTCGATCGCCGGCGCGATCAGCACCAGGCCGGCCACCGAAGCCGGCGCCGCCCGCACTCCCTCGCCGGCCGGCGGCGCGGTCGCAGCGCGCTGCTTCAATGCCCGCACCACCAGCAGCGCCAGCCAGCCGCCCATCGAAGAGCCGACCAGAATCTGCGGACCGCGGCAGCAGGCGTCGAACACCGCGAGGCTGTCTTCGAGCCAACGCCCGATGGTGCCGTCGGTGAACGCGCCACCCGATTCGCCGTGGCCCGAATAGTCGAAGCGAGTGCAGGCGCGCCCCTGCGCCTCGGCCCAGCGTGCCAGCGCTTGCGCCTTGGTGCCCTTCATGTCGGATTTGTAGCCGGACAGCCAGAACAGCCCCGGCAAGGCGCCGTCGCGCTGCCGCACGGCGATGGCACGGCGCTCGCCCGCTTCACCAATTTGGAGGAATTTCAGGCTGTTATCCGTCATCAGGTGCATTCCGCGGCGGCGGCAATGGATTCGAGCGCAGCGGTCTATCCGCACCCCCCGACATCAACCGCGCTGCCGGTGTTGGGAGCATGCACCATAAATCACACCGGTGCGCGGTGCACGATCGATGCAATCAGCGTTGACTTATGGCCGGAAACTACCGATGTTTTCCGGTTGCCGGTCGAACGTCCCGCGGATGCATGCCATCGTGGTCCGCCCGGAGTGACCGGCTCATTGCAACGACCATAGGAGATACAGCCCATTCGTCGCCCGATCAGAAGCGTGCAGCCCGCTCCCAAGGAGGGGCCGCGCATTAACGAGGAGATCCGCGTCCGCGAGGTCCAACTCATCGACAAAGACGGCGCCAACAAGGGCGTCACCGATACTGCCGCCGCATTGGCTATGGCGCAGGAGGCCGGCCTCGATCTGGTCGAGATCGCGCCCAATTCGTCCCCGCCGGTCTGCAAAATTCTCGATTACGGCAAATACAAGTACCAGGCGCAGAAGAAGGCCGCCGAAGCGCGCAAGAAGCAAAAGGTCGTCGAGATCAAAGAGATCAAGCTGCGGCCGATGATCGACGACCACGATTACGACGTGAAGATGCGCTCGATGCAGCGCTTCTTCGAGGAAGGCGACAAGGTCAAGGTGACGTTGCGCTTCCGCGGCCGCGAAATGGCACACCAGGAGCTCGGCTACAAGCTGCTCGACCGCGTCAAGGGCGACACCTTAAAGCTCGCCAAGATCGAGCAGGAACCGCGCTTCGAGGGCCGCCAGGTGGTCATGGTCTTGGCGCCGCGCTGAAGCGGCGCCGGATTTGCCTTCACCCGCGGCGTCTGCCATAAGGCGGGCCTCCTGCCGCCCGGCTCAACAGGGCTGCCGTGGCGGCGGCGACGTGCTCACGCACAATCAGCTCATGACGAGCATCGCGGCGCCCTCTTTCGCCCGTCCCGAGAGCCGGGATGGCGTGATAGCGGGCGGCCGGCAAAGGAGAGCCAAATGCCCAAGATGAAGACCAAGTCCGGCGCCAAGAAGCGCTTCAAGGTGACGGGGACCGGAAAGGTCCTGTTTACGCAGTCGCGCAAGCGCCACGGCATGATCAAGCGCACCAACAAGCAGATCCGCCAGTTGCGCGGCACCGCCGTGATGTTCAAGAGCGACGGCGACAACGTCAAAAAGTACTTTTTGCCGAACGGCTGACCGGCGCGAGTTCTAAGACCGCTCGTCCCCGCGAAAGCCGGGACCGGGACGAAAGCGTTCGAGCAAGCGCCCCTGGATTCCCGCTTGTGCGGGAATGAGCGGAGCAGACGCAACGTAAAGGAGATTTTTCATGGCACGCGTCAAGCGCGGCGTCACCGCCCATGCCAAGCACAAGAAGGTGCTCAAGGCCGCCAAGGGTTATTACGGCCGCCGTAAGAACACGATCCGGGTCGCCAAACAGGCGGTCGAAAAGGCCAACCAATACGCCTATCGCGACCGCAAGCGCCGCAAGCGCACGTTTCGGGCGCTGTGGATTCAGCGGCTCAATGCGGCGGTGCGGCCGTTCGGGCTGAACTACAGCAAATTCATCGCCGGCTTGAGCAAGGCCGGCATCGCGGTCGACCGCAAGGTGCTTTCGGATCTCGCCATCACGCAGCCGGCGGCGTTCGAGGCGATCGTCGGCCAGGCGAAGACAGCTCTCGCATAAGCTTCTGCGCCTGCGCGGCTCGTGCCCGACACGGGCCCGAGCCTCGGCACGTGCCAGGAGGACCGTCATGATCGATCGTGCCTATGTGCAGCGCATGGCGCGCTACAATCGCTGGCAGAACGACAATCTGTACGGCGTCGCCGACACATTGTCCGACGCCGAGCGCCGCAAGGAGCGCGGTGCGTGGTTCGGCTCGATCCATAAGACGCTGAGTCACCTGCTCTGGGCCGACCGCGTCTGGATGAGCCGCTTTACGCCGGACGTGCCGAAGCCACAGGCGGGAATTCCTGAATCAGTTTCGCTCTATCCGGATTGGGACAATCTGAAATCCGAGCGCGCAGTTTTCGATCAGACCATGATCGGCTGGGCTGACACGGTCGACCCGGCATGGCTCGCCGCCGACCTCACCTATTATTCGGGGGCGGCGAAGCGCGACGTCTCGAAACCGCGGTGGCTGTTGGTGGCGCACCTGTTCAATCACCAGACCCATCATCGTGGCCAGGTGCACAGCATGCTGACCCAGGCCGGCGGCCGGCCGAGCGATACCGATCTGCCGTTCATGCCGGATTGATAATTGAACAACCGATGACCGAAATCGCACAACTCGAACAGCAGATATTGGCGGACCTTGCGGCCGCGCCGGATGAGACGGCGCTCGAAACCGTGCGTGTTGCCGCGCTTGGCCGCAACGGCTCGATCACGGCGCTGTTGAAGACGCTCGGCACGCTGCCGCCGGAACAACGCAAGAGCAAAGGGCCCGAGATCAACGGGCTCAAGGATCGCGTCAATGCCGCACTTGCAGCGCGCCGCGACGCTTTCAAGAGTACGGCGCTGGAGGCGCGGCTCAACAGCGAAAGCGTCGATGTCACGCTGCCGGTGCGCGAAGCGCCGTTCGAGACCGGCCGCGTCCACCCGATCAGTCAGGTGATCGACGAACTGACGGCGATCTTCGCCGACATGGGTTTCGCCATTGCCGAAGGGCCCGACATCGAGACCGACGATTACAACTTCGGCAAGCTCAATTTCCCGCCGGACCATCCGGCGCGCGACATGCACGACACGTTCTTCTTCAATCCGAAGCCGGACGGCACGCGCCTGCTCCTGCGCACCCACACCTCGCCGGTGCAGGTGCGCACCATGCTCAGCCAGAAGCCGCCGATCCGCGTCATCATTCCGGGCCGTACCTATCGCAACGACAGCGACCAGACCCACACGCCGATGTTCCATCAGGTCGAAGGGCTCGTGATCGACAAGGGCTCGCATCTCGGTCATCTCAAATGGATCCTGGAAGAGTTCTTCAAGGCGTTCTTCGAGGTCGACAAGGTCGGCATGCGCTTTCGGCCGTCGTTCTTTCCGTTCACCGAGCCGTCGCTCGAAGTCGACATCCAGTGCCGCCGCGACAAGG
>JASHSE010000107.1 GCA_030036975.1 Xanthobacteraceae bacterium
GATGCGCACGCCGAACAGTCGATCGCTCGCCACCGGTGAGGCCAGGATCAGATCGAGATCGGAACGCGCATAGAAGGCGCGCGTGATCGATTCCATCGCCTGCGAGATCATCAGCAGCCAAGACAGCAGCATGGTCGCCGTAACGGCGATCAGCGTGCGCTTGTCGATCACCGCCTCGGCATAGCGGCCCACCATCCAGGTGGCGACGACGTGCATGAAGGCAAAGAAGGCGGCGATGCCGATGACGACCTTGCGGAGCCGCTCGCGGCGGCCGGCGGTGATCATCGACAGCCAATCGCGCCAGGCGAGCCGCCACTCGTGCCGTGCGAACCAGACCGCCGTGCCAGAAGCAGCACTCATGCGGCTTGTGCCGGTTCGGCAACGAGCGCCAGGAAGGTGTCTTCGAGGCTGCCGGCGTCACGCGCCTGCGCGTCGACTCGCGTGCCGGCCTGCGCCCGCAGCTCGTCGAGCGTGCCTTCGGCGATCAAGTGGCCGTGGGCGATGATGCCGATGCGGTCGGCCATGCGCTCGGCGACTTCGAGAATGTGCGTGGTCATGACGATCGTGCCGCCGGCTTGGGTGCGCTCGCGCAGCACGGTCTTGACCTGGCGCGCCGAACCGGCGTCGAGGCCGGTCAGCGGCTCGTCGAGAATGATGACGCGCGGCTCATGAACGAGCGCACCGGCCAGCGCCACTTTCTGCCGCATGCCCTTGGAGAAACCTTCGCAGCGCTCGTCGGCATGCGGCTCAAGGCCGAGCCAGTCCAACAGCTCGCCGGCCCGCGCCGCGGCGAGCGAAGGCTCGACGCTCCACAGCCCGGCCACGAACTCCAAATATTCGCGCGGCGTCAGCTTGTCGTAGATCATCGGCTCGTCGGAAATCCAGGCGACGATGCGCTTGGCCGCGACCGGGTCGGCAAGCGCATCGATGCCGCCGACGTGGATGGTGCCGGCATCAGGACGAAGCAGTCCCGCGATCATCCGCAGCGTCGTGGTCTTGCCGGCGCCGTTTGGACCGACCAGGGCGTAGAACTCGCCGCTGCGCACGCAAAGATCGAGGCCGTCGACCGCGGGGCGATCGAAGCGCTTGATCAAGCCACGGATTTCGAGCGCAAGCGGCGCTGTTATTGTGGTGTGCTGCATGAGCCGACGTTAACCAACAGAAGTTTCGCGGCCGTGAATCGATGCAGCGGAAACTTGCGGTGCGGTTAAAGGGTTATGCGATCAATCTCGGCCAAATCGGCCGGCGCGGGCGTCCAGCCGGCGGCGACGTTTCGCTCGACCTGCTCGGGACGCGGCCAGCGACCAATGGCCGTACGCGTAATCAGCTATTCCCAACAGCGCCTAAAGCACCAAAACCGAATACGTCAAAAAATGTCTTACGCGCATCTCCAAGCCAGACTGGATCGGCAGCGCCGATCCGCCCAGCAATGATGTCCTTGTTAATTGTCGCCAGCTTATCAAAACGCACCCGCGAAGGAACTTTGAGACCGTTTCCAGCCGCTGGTGCAATCGGCATCGAGTCAAGTTCGTCACGGGACACCGAGGTGATGTAAGCGACGATCACGTCCGTGCGTCGGTGATTGTCGGTAGACACGACCAGAGCTGGCCGGCGTTTGCTCGCGCTCAGGTCGGTGAAGGGGAAATCGGTCAATACGATCCCCCAAAAGGAATATCGCTCACGGGCGGAAGCGCTCGATCAAATCGGCGTCGCTATACAACTCGGGCTCCTCGGCGAGCCAGTCGAAAGCGCCTCCCGCAGTATTCAGTGCGGTAATGGCCGGTTCTTCGGTCTCGATGCTTTCCACGACAACACGCAACCGTTGACGCGCCGGTATGCCGCGTCGCCGCAATTCGTCCGTCACCCTGCCGGCTTCAATGTCGTTTAGAATCTGTTTCACAAAATGTAATTTAGCTCTGCTCCAAGGCCACGGCAACAGCAGAAGCGGACAAATGATGTGTTACAAACCGCGGACATCTTTACGCGCTACGGACACAGCGCCCAATGACGAGAGCTGATCTTGAGGCACTTAACGCGATGCGCGGTCGATCTCGGCCAAATCGGCCGGCGTGGGCGTCCAGCCGGCGGCGGCGACGTTCTGCTCGACCTGCTCGGGCCGCGTCGCGCCGGCAATGATGCTGGACACGTAGGGTCGGCTGGCGAGCCAGCTCATCGCCAGCTCAAGCAGCGTGTGTCCGCGTGCCGTAGCGAATGCCGACAGCGCCTCGACTTTGCGCCAGTTACGCGCGGTGAGCAGGCCGTCGGCATGGTGCGCGCTTTTGGCGAGCCGCGAGCCGGGCGGCAGCGGCGCGTCTTTTCGGTATTTGCCGGTCAACAGGCCGCTGGCGAGCGGGAAATAGGGCAACAGCCCGAGGCCGTGTTTCTGCATCACGGAGAGCCGATCCTTTTCCAGCTCGCGCTCGAGCAGACTGTATTCGTCCTGGCAGCAGACAAACGAAACCAAATGCTGGCGCGCCGCGACGCTCTGCGCCGCCTCGAGCTGCGCAGCCGAAAAATTCGAGCAGCCGATGAAGCGGATTTTCCCTGTTTGCTTGAGCTCGTCGAGCGCGTGCAGCGTCTCCTCGATCGGCGTTGCGGGGTCCGGATAATGCATCTGATAAACGTCGATCCAATCGGTCTTGAGCCGGCGCAAGCTGGCGTCGACCGCCTGCATGACGTAGCGCCGCGACGCACCGCGCAGCTTTTCGGCTCATCCATCGGCAGGCCGAATTTGGTCGCCAGCACGACCTGCTTGCGGCGCGGGCCGAGCAGCTGGCCGATGATGTCCTCGGCGCCGCCCTTGTTGCCGTACACGTCGGCGGTATCGATCAGGGTGACGCCGAGATCGAGCGCCTTGTCGAGCACGAGCCGCGCCGCCGCCCTGTCAATGCGGCCGCCGAAATTGTTGGTGCCGAGCCCGACTAGCGAAACGTCCGGGCCCGAACTGCCGAGCTTGCGCGTTTGCATGCGGCGTCCGGTGCGAAAGAAGTTCAGCCGCCGACGTTGTAGGCGGCGAGCGCCGCCATGTTGACGAGCTGCGCGTCATTGGCGCCAAGCGGCACGATCTGCACCGAGCGGTCGAAACCGACCAGCATCGGGCCGATCACGGTGGCGCCGCCGAGCTCCATGAGCAATTTGGTGGAGATCGAGGCGGAATGAAACGCCGGCATGATCAGCACGTTGGCCGGCCCCGACAGCCGGCAAAACGGATAGGCCTCGCGCGCTTCCATGTTCAGCGCCACGTCGGCCGCCATGTCGCCGTCATACTCGAAACTGACGCGCTGGCGGTCGAGCAGCCGCACCGCTTCCTGCACGCGCTCGGAGCGCTCGCCGGAGGGATGACCGAAGGTCGAAAACGCGAGCAGCGCCAGCCGCGGCTCGTAGCCGAGCGCGCGGGCGACGCGCGCCGCCTCGATGGCGATCTCGGCGAGGTCCGCCGCGGTCGGCATCTCGGTCACCGCAGTGTCGGCGATCAGGACGGTGCGGCCGCGCGCCAGAACCAACGACGCGCCCATGACGCGGTGGCCGGGCTTGGCGTCGATGCAGCGCCGCACGTCATCGAGCGCGACGGAGAAATTGCGCGTCACGCCGGTCACCATGGCGTCGGCGTCGCCGAGCGCCACCATGCAGGAGGCGAAGTGGTTGCGGTCCTGATTGACCAGACGCTGGCAGTCCCGCTGCAAATAACCGCGGCGCTGCAGACGTTCGTAGAGATAAGCCGCGTAGGCAGCGTTGCGCCGCGACAGCGCGGCGTTGATGATCTCGATGCCGCCGCCGAGCTCGACGCCGAGCGCCTTGGCGGACTCGCGTACGCGGTTTTCACGGCCGACCAGAAGCGCGCTGCCCAGGCCCTGATGAACGAAGCTCGCCGCGGCGCGAATCACCTGCTCCTCTTCGCCTTCGGCGAACACGACGCGGCGCGGCGTGCGGCGCAGCTCCTGAAAAATGCGCGCCAACACGCCGGCAATCGGATCGCGCCGGCTGCGCAATTGCTCGCGATAGGCCTCCATGTCGGCGATCGGCCGCCGCGCCACCTTGGACTCCATGGCGGCTTTGGCGACCGCGGCCGGCACGTGCGAGATGAGGCGCGGATCGAACGGCACCGGAATGATGTAGTCGGGGCCGTATTTCGGCCGCGCCCCATAGGCCGCGGCCACTTCGTCCGGCACGTCCTCGCGGGCGAGTTCGGCAAGCGCGCGCGCTGCCGCGATCTTCATCTCCATGTTGATGGCGCGGGCGCGCACGTCGAGCGCGCCGCGGAAGATGTACGGAAAGCCGAGCACGTTGTTGATCTGGTTCGGGTAATCGGAGCGGCCGGTGGCCATGATGGCATCCGCGCGAACCGCCGCGACATCCTCCACGGTGATTTCCGGATCGGGATTGGCCATGGCGAAGATAATCGGTCTGTCGGCCATGGATTTCACCATCGCCTTGGTCATCGCGCCTTTCACCGACAGGCCGAAGAACACGTCGGCGCCGGCCAACGCGTCGGTCAAGGTGCGTGCCTTGGTGTTCACCGCGAAACCAGACTTCCACTGGTTCATGCCTTCGCTGCGGCCTTGGTAGATCACGCCCTTGGTGTCGCAGAGGATGAGATTTTCCGGACGGAAGCCAATGGCACGCAGAAGCCCGAGGCAGGCGATGCCGGCGGCGCCGGCGCCGTTGCAGACCAGCTTGGTTTTCGCGACCTCGCGGCCGGTCAGCTCCAGCGCGTTGATCAAACCGGCGGCGGCAATGATGGCGGTGCCGTGCTGGTCGTCATGGAACACCGGAATGTCGAGGACTTCACGCAGCTTCTGCTCGATGATGAAGCATTCGGGCGCCTTGATGTCTTCCAGATTGATGCCGCCCCAGCTCTTGCCGAGCAGTCTCACGCAATTGACGAACGCGTCCGGATCTTCGGTCGACACTTCAAGATCGATGGAATCGACGTCGGCAAAGCGCTTGAACAAAACCGACTTGCCTTCCATCACCGGCTTGGCGGCGAGCGCGCCGCGATTGCCGAGACCCAGAATCGCCGTGCCGTTAGTGATTACGGCGACGAAATTGCCCTTGGTCGTGTAGTCGAAGGCGCGCGTCTCATCCTCGGCGATCGCCAGAACCGGCACCGCCACGCCCGGCGAATAGGCGAGCGACAGATCGCGCTGCGTCGCCATCGGCTTGGTGGCGACGACTTCGAGTTTTCCGGGGCGACCTTGGCTGTGAAACAGCAGGGCTTCCTGATCGGTGAAAGTCGGTCGATTGGCGCGGCTGCCGTTGCGGCCGTTTTTCTGGGAAGCCATCGTTTTTTTGTCCTGTGCAGCCGCCGGCACATGGCCGGCGCCCGACCTTAGCGAAACCGGCCGCCCGTGCTCAAGTCAGCGCGGTCGAGCGGCGGCGTGGATCGCGGACGTGGCGCAGGAACCCGCTGCACCAAGGCGCAAAGCGCCGCACCGTCACACATTGAACACGGCCGCGAGGCAGAGTAATGCCTCCATTCACCCTGCCTGTGCTCGGCAAAAATCGGACACCCATGATTCGCTTTGTTCTTCGCTTCCTTGGCCTGTGCCTTTTGGCCACAGCCTTCGTGTTCTTTGTCTATGACGGCACGAAATCGATCGCCAACCGGCAATTCGTGCCGCTCAAGGTCAGCGAACTGTGGGCCGATATCGATCAGCACAGCCTCAACGCGGTGCAGGATTGGTTCAAGGCGAAGCTGTTGTCGGCATGGGACCCATACGTGCAGGGATTTTTTGATCTACCGAGCTGGGCGGTACTTGCGGTCATCGCGGCGATCCTGGTCATGCTCGGCCGCAAGAAGAAGCGACTGATCGGCTACGCGCGGGACTGATCCAGGCGCCGCGGCCGAGGCGTGCGGGAGTGAAAACCAAGAATGGGCGCGAACGGCTACGATTACATCATCGTCGGCGCCGGCTCGGCCGGCTGCGTACTCGCCAATCGCTTGAGCGAAGACGGCGCCGCCAGCGTGTTATTGCTCGAAGCCGGCGGCAGCGACTGGCATCCCTACATCCACATCCCGCTCGGCATGGGCCGCATGCACGAATACGGCATGTTCGACTGGGGCTACGAGACCGATCCCGAGCCGAACCTCAACGGCCGACGCATCGAGGCGATGCGCGGCAAAGTGTTGGGCGGATCGTCTTCGATCAACGTCATGGCCTACACGCGCGGCAATCCCGGCGACTACGACCGCTGGGCGCAAAAGGGCGCGCGCGGCTGGTCCTACGCGGAGGTGCTGCCGTATTTCCAGCGCTGCGAAACCTGGGAGAACGGCGGCGATTCATGGCGCGGCGCCAGCGGGCCGCTCGGCACCGAATTCGCCAAGACCAAGGACCCGTTGTACGATGGCTGGCTCGCCGCCGCCAAAGCCTGCGGCTACGCGCTGACGCCCGATTACAACGGCAAGCAGCAGGAAGGTTTTGGCCGCGGCCAATACACCATCCGCAACGGCCGTCGCTCGTCCACCGCGAATGCGTTTCTCAAACCGGCGCGCGGGCGCAAGAACCTCACCGTTGCGACGAACGCGCACACCACCCGCATTGTGCTCGAAGGCACGCGCGCCAAGGGCATCGAATACGTCAAGGACGGCGCAACGGTTCGCACCGAAGCGGCGCGCGACGTCATCGTCGCCGCCGGCGCCTTCAACACGCCGCAACTTCTGATGCTGTCCGGCATCGGCCCGGCGCAGCATTTACGCGACATGCATATCGCGGTTGCCGCCGACCTGCCGGTGGGAAAGAACCTACAGGATCATCTCGGCGCCTACATGACCTACACGCGGCCGCGGCCTGGCACGTTCCACCGCGAGATGCGCTTCGACCGCATGGCGGTCAGCATGGTGCGGGCTTACTGCTTCGGCACCGGGCCGGGCACCGTGGTGCCCGGCGGGCTGCACGCCTTCGTCAAGACGCGGCCCGAGCTTGCGGTGCCCGACATCGAATTCATGTTCCGCGGCAGCTCGCACGATCCACGGCTGTGGTTCCCGCTCGTCCGCCCGGCCTACCTCGACGGCTATGGCATCCGGCCGACGCTGCTGCATCCCGACAGCCGCGGCGAGATTTTGCTGCACAGCGCCGACCCGATGGCGCCGCCGCGCATCGTCTACAAATTCTTCACCGCGCCGAACGACCTGCCGACCCTGCGCGAGGGATTCTTACGCGCACGAGAACTCGCGTTCCACGAGGCGCTCGATCCGTTCCGCGGCGACGAGATCGGGCCGGGGCTGAAAGTGAAGACCGACGCCGAGATCGACGCTTGGCTCAAGACGGTCGTCATCACCGCGCACCACCCGGCCGGCACCTGCGCCATGGGCTCCGACGGCGTGCTCGATCCCGATCTGAAAGTCCGCGGCATCGAAGGTTTGCGCGTCTGCGACGCCTCGGCGATGCCGGACCTCGTCTCCGCGCACATCAATGCCTGCGTGATCATGATGGCCGACAAGGCCTCCGACATCATTCGGCTCGCGGCCTGATAACTCTTCGGAAGCGACGGCATCTTTGGCCACATTCTCCTCCCTGAAATCGTGCCAAAGCTGTAACAGCGGTCAGGCCGCCGCGCCAGCGAGCCCGCCTGGCGCACGCTACAATGCAGCAGCAATGCCAAGCAGCCTCAAAGCCTTCAAAGCGTCACCGTTGCGACGGATCGCCATCCGCGCGGCGATCGTGCTGCTCGTGCTGCTGCTCATCCCTTACGCGGTCGCGCCATTTTACCGGGTGATCGATCC
>JASHSE010000108.1 GCA_030036975.1 Xanthobacteraceae bacterium
TTGCCCGGCAGCGCGAATTCGACGCCGCCGCCCACGGTCCAGCCGGCATTGGTGGCGTCGCCGCCCGGCAAGCCGGGCGCGGTGGCACGGATGTCGCCGACCGCAAGGCCGCCGGTGATGTAGGGCAGGATGTTGCCGAACGCGTAGCCGGCGCGACCGCGCACCGTCGAAAGCCAGGTATCGCTGGTGCTGCAGCTGCCGCCCGGACAGAGCGCCAACGTATTGGTGCCGCTGAGACCGGCCCAGTCGACGTCGCCTTCGAGGCCGAGCACGGTCTGGCCGAACTGCCAATTGTATCCGGCCGTGCCGCCGGCGAGTCCACCCGACACGCCGACCCGGCCGATGCCCTGCCACTGCGAATCGCCCCAGCCACCGCCGCCATTGACGCCGAGATAGAAGCCGCTCCAGTTATAGGTCGTGGAAACTGGGGGCGGCGCCTTGTAGAGCGGCGCGAGGCCGAGATCGGCCGCCTGCGCGCCGGGCGCGGCGGCGAGCGCAGCCAAAGCCAAACATCCGGCGACAAAACTTCGCTTCACCGTCCTCGGCCTCTTTCGGTCCCGCTGCCCTTAAGGCAGGTCCATCCTTACGACACTGCGCAGAATTTATTACCCCAGCGTTACCGCCATGGTTAACGCGTCATGCCGATAAGGTTCCCAATGCCGCCATCGTCGGCCAACACGTCGGCCAACACTATTGAGGAGAAAGGCGAAATTGCGCCAAACCGCGGGCGGCGAGGTGGCCGGTCCATTACATATCTTTCATGAAGGCGGCACCCCCCGGCGGCGGTCGCCGGCCTGCCGATCGAAACCGCGGCAAGCTTCACCGATCCAACGGCGAAGATCGAGTGCCCGGCGTATGTTTCGCAAAAGCCGGCTGGTGCACTTGAGAGCGTCCAATCGGATGGAAGCAGTAGGGCTGCGGCGTGACGTAAGCGTTTAGATAGAGATCATCCGACAACGCTCTTCGATATTGGCTTAATCCGCGTCCATGCATCGACCGTTGATGCGCAATGAGCTGGAGGTCGAGCGGCATATAAAGGACGGAAAAGATTTCCAGACATTTTGCGATGCCTGCACGCGATAGGATGTAGCCTTCGGTGCCGGAGCCGCTGTATCCGACGGCTTCGCCCATGGAATTTCGCGGCATCCTGTTGCTGATGTATAGCATGTCGACATCAGGCGGAGCCGCGATAGCGTCGAACGAGCGGCACATAACCGCATCGTCCTCGAATACGACGACGTAATCGGCATCCTCTTGCTTGGCTCGCTGCCAGCACAGGATATGCGAGTAGGCGCAGCCGATTTCAGTAAACAGCAATGGCGCGTGTTGTCGTCGCGGATCGGCGCGTTCGTGAAACGTCCACGCGAGATTGGTCATGTCGATTTTGCAGCCCTCTACGGTTGCACCTTGCCTGAGATCATCAACGGAAACGGCATCAAAAAAATCAAAATACACCGAATGCCTTGAAGCATTAGAAGCAAACGCCTGCCGATTCGCGGAGCCGGCTAAAGAGATGCAATAAACACGGATCTTCGGAATCATATTCATACATTTCCGGCACAACTGTGTGGGCCCATAGCCTGTGCTCGTACCCTGATGCCGCGGCTTGTTTGCGCGCGGCGACTGTCCCGTCCGAGACGCTGAAAAAGCGTCGCTGTTGCCGTATCACCGGCGATGCTTATCATGGCGATCACGTCGCGCGTTAATGGCACGAACCGACAGCGTTGCGCCAGCGGACGACATCCGAGCTCGGCGATAGTCGACGCGCCGTCGGACATGGCAAAATCGCCGCGCCTGACCCAACTGCCCTCCACCTTATTTTCGCATCGGGCTGCACGATCCCGCTTCCGACGCCGCGGCGACCGCCTTGGTCAACGCAGCGCTGCCGGTTGCCTTGATAGCAGCTTGCGGAGCTTGAAATACTTGTTGATGCGCATCCAGGAAGTGCGCCTTGATCTCGGCTACCAGCGGTAGCCGGAGGTAGCGAGTGTCTGTCGATCTTTCCTCTGTGTATGCGAAGTCGGTTGCGGAAACCTCCAAGCTGAAGGACTCCACCATCGCGCGCAGCACGCTCCCGGTGTCGGCTGTCAGGCTTTCGTATGAAACGGTGAGCGGTGATATCCGGTGGCGGGTAAAGAACCTGCGCCAGGCCATGTCGTGCGCAGAAATTTCGTCCAAATATTTATTGATCGATGCATTATCAAGAAAATTCGGCTCGGCGCGAGGCTTCGACGTAACCAGATCATCGAAGCCCCAGCGGCCCGTCTGATAGCTGATGTGAAGTGAAATCGCCTGGGCTAGAAGATCCTCGCGATAAAGGTACAAGAAGTGGCCGTTTTGAAATAGCTCGAGGCCTTCCAGATTATTAAGAAACTCAGCGAATTCCCACCATTGCACCTTCGCGCTAAAGATACCGTTGACAGTTCGCCGATACATGACCTCCCTGATGTAAGCCTGCCGTACCGCGGCATCCGTTTTTAATAACCAGCCATTCTGTAGCGCGTTGATGCCGGCCCGCGGTCCGATTATTGCTGCATGCAAGGGGTGAAAATACTCGTGCGGAATGCCGATACCATGGTGGATCATCGCCCGGCACAACAAATAGCTTCCGGTCCGTGGTGTGGAGCAAATGAAAACCTTGGCGCGAACCCGGCAGTGCGGTTGATCCAATAGGTCGCTGCTGATTTGCAGCTCGTTGTATCTGATAGGCTCCCTTGAACATCTGGCAGCCGGTGCCGACGGTCCGACAGGTGACGACTTGGCGGTTTCGGATGGCGCATTCGCAACGCTTTCGCTCGGAGGTATCGCCTCAGCGCTTGTGGAGCGTACGAGGTCGGGATGTTGCGGGCGATCTTCGCCTGGTTCGACTTCGGTTCGTTTTATCTGATTGCTCTTAGCCACAAATTCGAGATAGCGCTCGGCGCCGTCTATCTGGCGCAGCACCTTTGCCATGTTTGGCAGTTCCGATCGCGGTATGCACCCCGCGGCAAACAACGCCGCATAATAAGCGCCCCACCCAAAGTCGTAACCTTCCACGATTCGGTCGGCCTCGGGCGACCCGCGTTTGCGTTGGTGATCATGCACGACCTTCAGCTCAGGCAGCAGCACGCCGCGAAAGCCGTGTACGGAAGCGCGGCTGGCCATTTCAATATCTTCGCACGCGAATGGCGTTCCTGATCCCATATTTTCATTGAACGGTCCGGCCCGCTGAAACACCTCTCGGGCGAAGAACATGTTCGCGCCCTGTATGGAGCCTGGGATAAGAATGACGTTAGGCGGAATGTTCTGCCGACGGTGGACCGTCAACCTGGCGATGCGGGGATCGAGGCTGTCATCGTACATGAGAACCTGGCCGCCGCCGTACTGAAACGACCGTTCGTCCCATAGCGTTGACAGGGTGGTGAAATAGTTTGTGCCGAGGTAGCAATCGTCGTCGGTAAAGACGATCACGTCACCCGACGCAATCTTAATTCCGGCGTTCCGTGCCAAACCAAGCCCCGGGCGTTCGGCTTGAGCTACGTTCACGGGGAAGCTGCTTTTTTTCTTGAACTCGCGCATGACCTCGTAGGTCGAGTCGGTGGAGGCGCTATCGATAAGATTCACCTCGACCGCGTGTCCCGTCAGGTCCACCAAATCCAACCTGCCGAGGGTCGCAGCGAGCTGGCCGGCGCGGTTGCGGCTGCATATCACAAGTGAAATTCTGGCAGGCAAATGTCCCGGCGATGCTTCAAGCGACGGTGAAGATCGCCTCGCCGGCTCGGCAATAACGGGTTCATTCCCGCTCCGTACGGATTGAGCCTTTGCTCCCCCGATTTCACGGCGTGTGATCTCAGTCATGCTTTGCCTATAGCTCGTTGCGCAGGCATCGACAACCGCTGCGCGCAATCACACGAATCCTGGATTATTCGACATGGATCAAAAACACCTGTAGTGCGCGATGCCCTCCTGCATGTAGGGCACGAGCGTCGCATTGGTGGCGGTGCTGAACTCCGGGATCATTGCGCCTTCGCTCTCGGCGTAATCGAGCAGCAGGTCGACGGTGCCGCCCGAGGTGGTGACAAAGCCGATGCGCGGCCCCTTGGGCAGGCGGCCGCATTGGAAGGCCAGCGTCGTTTCCA
>JASHSE010000015.1 GCA_030036975.1 Xanthobacteraceae bacterium
TATCTGGCTTCGGCGGTCACCGAGGAAATCGCGACCCTCATCGACGTCTACAAAACCTATCCGCAAGGCGCCGACCGTGCCCAACTGCGCCGCATCGCGCAGGACCGGCTGGGGCTGGTCGTGGATTTTTTGCCCGAGACCCAGTTGCCGCCGCCAGGGCCGAAGCCGTTCTTTTCCGATCTCGACGTCGCGCTTTCGGAGCAGATCCGCAAACAAATCGGCCTGCCGTTCTGGATCGATACCGTCGGCCGTTCGTCCATCGTCGAAATTCGCATCAAGCTCAACGATACGGTGATGCGCGTGTTTGCGCGGCGCGCCGATGTTTACGATCCGAATTCCCGGATCTTTCTGGTCTGGATGGTGGCGACCTCGTTGATCGTGCTGACCGTTGCGATCCTGTTCCTGCGCAACCAGATCCGGCCGATCGTGCGGCTTGCCGATGCCGCCGAGGCGTTCGGCAAGGGTCGCGAAGCGCCGAATTTCCGTCCGCGCGGCGCGCGCGAGGTGCGCCGCGCCGCGGCGGCGTTCCTCGAAATGAAAGCGCGCGTCGAGCGCGCCATCGAGCAGCGCACCACCATGCTCGCCGGCGTGTCGCACGACCTGCGCACGGTGCTGACCCGCTTCAAGCTGGAACTGGCCCTGCTCGGCGAGGGCGCCGAGATCGACGCGATCAAGCGGGACGTCGACGAGATGGCGCGCATGCTCGAGGCCTATCTGTCGTTCGCGCGCGGTGACACCGGCGAGCAGTCGGCTCCGACCGACATGGCGGCGCTGCTCGACGAGCTCAGGACCGACATGGAGCGCAACGGACACCCCGTCGGCGTCGCCTTTTACGGTCAGCCGGAGGTCGCCGTGCGGCCCGCGGCATTCAAGCGCTGCATCGGCAACCTTGTCTCCAACGCGGCGCGTTTTGCCCGCAACGTGTCGATCACCGGCCGTCGCGATCACCGCTGGCTCACCATCACGATCGACGATGACGGGCCGGGCATTCCGGCCAAGCTGCGCGAGGAGGTGTTCAAGCCTTTCCTGCGCCTCGACGACGCACGCAATCAGGACGAGGGCGGCACCGGGCTCGGTCTCGCCATTGCCCGCGACATCGCGCGCTCCCATGGCGGCGATATTGCGCTCGGCGATTCTCCGCAGGGCGGCTTGCGGGCCACGGTCCGCGTGCCGGTCTAGTTGCTCCACCCGGCGGCGGGCTTGAATCGGCGGCGGCGTCTTGCCATCTGCGCACCAACAAACCGACTGCCGGGGAGAGTCGTCATGACCGTGACCGAGGAGAGCCGATCGGACAGCCGTCCGTCGCAGGCGCATGCCTTCCAGGCCGACGTGGCCAAGCTTCTGCACCTGATGGTGCACTCCGTCTATTCGGACAAATCGGTATTCTTGCGCGAGCTGATCGCCAACGCCGCGGATGCCTGCGAGCGGCTGCGCTACGAGGCGATCGCCGAACCGAAGCTGCTCGGTGACGATCCGAAGCCGCGCATCACGCTTGCCGCCGATGCCGAAAAGCGCACGCTCGCCGTCGAGGACAACGGCATCGGCATGTCGCGCGACGACATGGTCGAGGCGCTCGGCACCATCGCCCGCTCGGGTACCAAGGCCTTCATCGATCGGCTCGCGGCGGCCGATAGCAACGCCGAAGACAACACGCTGATCGGCCGCTTCGGCGTCGGCTTTTATTCGGCCTTCATGGTGGCCGAGCGCGTCGACGTGCTTTCGCGCCGGGCCGGAAGCGAGGCGACTTGGCTGTGGTCGTCGGACGGCCAGGGGACGTTTTCCGTTACCGAACTGCCAGCCGATGCGATGCGCCGTGGTACGCGCGTCACGCTGCATCTGAGCGAAGACGTCAAATCCTACACCGAACGGCTCACCCTCGAACGGCTGGTGAAGGCGCAATCCGGACACGTGCCGGTGCCGATTGCGCTCATCGAAAAGCCCGGCGCCGAGCCGGCCGAGATCAGCGACGGCGCGGCGTTGTGGGCCAAGCCGAAGTCCGACATCACGCCCGGCGATTACACTGATTTCTACCGCAGCATCGCCGGCCAGTTCGACGATCCGGCGCTCATTGTGCACTTCCGCGCCGAGGGCCGCCAGGACTACACGACACTGTTCTTCGTGCCCGGCGCGCGGCCGTTCGACCTGTTCGACCCCGACCGCAAAGGCCGCATCAAGCTCTACGTCAAGCGGGTCTTCATCACCGACGATGCCGACATCCTGCCGCGTTACCTGCGCTTCGTCCGCGGCCTGGTCGACAGCGCCGACCTGCCGCTCAACGTATCGCGCGAAAAGATCCAGGAGAGTCCGCTGCTTGCCGCGATCCGCAAGGGCGCCACCCACCGCGTCCTGTCCGAGCTGGAACGCATCGCCGACAAGGAGCCGGTGGCGTTCCTGAAAATCTGGGAAACCTTCGGCGCGGTGTTGAAGGAAGGCATCTACGAGGATTTCGAGCGCCGCGATGCCTTGCTGGCGCTGGCGCGCTTCAAAACCACCGCATCGACGGACGCTTCGCCGTGGCGCAGCCTCAAGGACTATGTGGCAGCGATGAAGCCGAACCAGACGGCGATCTATTATCTGGCCGGCGATGATCTGGAGCGGCTCAAGTCCTCGCCGCATCTCGAAGGCTTTCGCGCCCGCGGCGTCGAAGTCCTCCTGCTGCCCGATCCGGTCGACTCGTTCTGGGTGATGCCGGGCGTATCGTTCGACGGCAAGCCGTTCAAATCGGTGACACAGGGCGCTGCGGATCTCGCCGCCATTGCCCGCGCCGACGCCAAGGAGGAGGCGCAGACCGAAGCGCCGCCCGCGGTCAAAATCTTTATCGCTTTCCTGAAATCGGCCCTCGGCGAAGCCGTGTCCGACGTTCGTATGTCCGACCGCCTGACCGACAGCGCAGTCTGCCTGGTCGCGCCCGAAGGCGGACCCGACCGGGCGCTGGAAAAGATATTGGCGAGCGCGGGCCGGCTGCCTTCGGCCGCCAAGCCAATTCTCGAAGTCAATCCGCGTCATGACCTGATCGTGGCGCTTGCTGGGCTTGCCGAAAGCGACCGCGCCTTCAAAGAAGACGCCGCCCATTTGTTGTTCGAGGAGGCGCGCCTGCTCGACGGCGACCGTCCAGTCGATCCGCGGCAATTCGCCGACCGGCTGGGCCGCGTGCTGGCGCGCGGTCTGCCCCGAGAAGCGGCAGCGGGCGCGGCATAACGCGCCCGCAATTATTCCGTTCAAGATTATTCTGCGGGTGTCGCCGGAATTCGCTGCGGCGCCATGTGCGGCGAAATGTGCGGCGACGTCTCGCCATGTCCCGCGCCCGGCGTAGGCGCGTCCTTGGCGCCGCGAAGGCGGAAATAAATTTGGGAGCCAATCAGAAGCACGCACAGCCCGACAAAAAAGGCGCTGATCGGGCGCTCGACGAAGACGCCGAAATCGCCGCGCGAGATGAGCATGGCGCGGCGGAAGTTTTCCTCGAAGCGTGGCCCGAGCACGAATCCCAGAACCACCGGCGCCGGGTGGAATCCGAGCCGCAGCAGGATATAGCCCAAACTGCCCAGCACTACGACCTCGGCCACCTGGAAGAAGTCGTTGTTGGCGGCGTAGACGCCGATGCAGACGAAGAACATCGCGCTCGGATAAAGGAAGCGATACGGGATCGCCAGCATCTTGCACCAGACGCCGATCAGCGGCACGTTCAACACGACGAGAATGACGTTGCCGATCCAGAAGCTCGCCACCAGACCCCAGAAGATGTCGGGGTGCTGTGAGATGAGCTGCGGGCCGGGCACGATGCCCTGGATCATCAGCGCGCCGAGCAGGAGCGCCATGACGGCGTCGCCCGGGATGCCGAGGCTCATGGTCGGAATGAAGTCGCCCTGAATAGAAGAATGAGTTGCCGTCTCGGGGCAGACGACGCCCTCGAGCATGCCGGTGCCGAATTTCTCCGGCGTCTTCGATGACTTCTTTTCCGCGGCGTAGGCGACGAACGACGCAATGGTCGGGCCGGTGCCAGGAATGAGGGAACACAGGCTGCCGATAATCGTGCCCCGACACATCGGAAGCAACGCCCGCTTCATATCGGCCCGCGTCGGCCGCATGTCTCGCAATCGGACGTTCGTGTAGGCCATGTTGATGGGCGCGAGCTGATTGACGCTGCTCATGAACTCGGCAATGCCGAACAGGCCGAGCGCCAGCGCAATCAGTTCCACGCCGTCGTCGAGCTCGGTCATCCCGAACGTGAAACGCTCCGAGCCGGTCTCGAGGTCGGTGCCGACCGAGCCGAGGAACAGGCCGAGCAACGTCATCGCCACGCCCTTGAGCGGCGAACCGCGCGCCAGCGTGGAGCCGGCCAATAGGCCAAGCAGCATCAGCGTACACACTTCGGCGGGACCGAATTGCAGGGCCGCCCTCACCAGAAGCGGCGATAGGAAGATCATTTCGGTGATGCCCCAGGACGCGCCGACGAACGAGGCAAACACCGTGACGCCGAGAGCGACCCCGCCGCGCCCCTGCTTGGTCATCGGATAACCGTCGAGACAGGTCACGGCGTGCGGCGGGTGGCATGGCAAATTGAGCAGCACCGAGCAGATCGCGCCGCCGTATTGACCGCCGTAGAGAATGCCGGCCAGCATCAGGATGGCCGGCACCGCCTTCATGCCGAAGGTCAGCGGCAGCAGGATCGAAATGGTGGCGAGCGGGCCCATTCCCGGCAGCACGCCGACCATGTTGCCGACCAGCACGCCGACGAAGCACCACATCAGATTGTGCGGTTCGAGCGCGACGCTGAAACCGTACAAGAGATCATGGACTGCGCTATCGATCACAGGCCGCCCCTCCAGGTGAGTATCGGCATCGGAACCTGCAGGAAATAGGAGAACAGCACGACACCGAACACGGTCACGACGCTTGCCAGGATGAAAGTGCCCTTCCAGGTCGCTTTCTTGTCACCGAGCGCGGCGATAAAGACGCAGGAAAACGTGCCTGGGATCATGCCGAACTCTGATCCGAACACGATGAACAGCACCGGGCTCATCAGGATGCAGAACCAGGCCCACCATTGCGGATTTTCCGGCAGAATGCGTTCCTTCGCCGGATTGAAATCGGCTTCTTCGGAAGGCACGAGCGCGCCGCCGACAATGACGATACCGAGCAGGCTCAACAGCACGCCAAGCGCGGTCGGCAGGAACCCCGGCCCCATATGCATTAGGGTGCCGAGCCGGTAAGTCGTTCCCTTCAACGCGATGAACAGCCC
>JASHSE010000109.1 GCA_030036975.1 Xanthobacteraceae bacterium
TGTTCGGTTCGCTGGAGCGCTTCACCGGCATCATGATCGAGCATTATGCCGGGCACCTGCCGCTATGGCTGTCGCCGCTGCAGGCGGTGGTCGCGACCATCACCTCGGATGCCGACGGTTACGCGCGCGAGGCGCTGGCGGCGGCGCAGCGGCTTGGCCTGCGGGTCGAAGGCGACCTGCGCAACGAGAAGATCAACTACAAGGTCCGCGAGCATTCGCTCGCCAAGGTTCCGGTGCTGCTCGTGGTCGGCAAGAAAGAAGCCGCCGAGCGGACCGTCTCGATCCGCCGGCTCGGCTCGGAAAGGCAACAAACCATGGCGCTCGATGCCGCGCTCGCGGCGCTTGCCGCCGAAGCCGTGCCGCCGGACCTGCGACGGGCGCAGGAGGGCGGTTGAACATCGGCCGGTCAGGCTGCGACTTTCAGCTTGAGGCCCAGTGCGTGCATCACCTTCAGCACGGTGGCGAGCTCGGGATTGCCGCCTGGTGAAAGTGCCTTGTAGAGGCTTTCGCGACCGAGACCGGTTGCTCGCGCAATTTTCGTCATGCCTTTGGCACGGGCGACAATCCCTAGGGCGTGGGCGATCAATGCGGGATCGCCGTCCTCAAACACCGCTTCAAGATAGTCGCCAATAGCGCTCTCGGTCGTCAGATAGGCGGTGGAATCCCATGGAATAGTCTTTAGCCTCCTTTTGCGAACAGCTCTTGTTTTGCTTTTCCTTATGGCCATAATTTTCTCCTAGAGAGTGCGGGCTAATGCGAGCGCCATCATGATATCCCTTTGCTGCGTGCGTTTGTCGCCTCCGGCGAGCAGGATGATGAGCGCTGGGCCGCGCTGCGCGAAATACACCCGATAGCCCGGTCCGTAATCGATTCGCATTTCGGAAACACCACCGCCCACAGGCTGCACGTCGCCCGGATTGCCTATCTGCAGCCGATCGATGCGCACCTGAATTCGCCGTTGCGCTCGACGGTCGCGCAGCCGGGCAAACCAACGAGCAAAGTGTTCAGTCTGGCGAATTTCGATCAATGGGTGAATGTAGCCCATAAGATACGAGGCGGCAAGGCCATTTTCGCCGGGACCGGCTCAGTGCGCCGGCGCGACAGGCGCAATGGCCGCGCGCGCGGCAGCAGCAGCGGCCGGGGCCGGGGCGGCTTCGCCGTCGCGCGTCGACAATTCGACCTCGCCGTCGACGCCGTTGATGACCTTGAAATCGCGCTGATAGGTCTGGCCTTCGTAGCGCGCAATCAGGTGATAATCGCCCTCGGCGAGAACCAGGCGCGGAAACGCGCCGATCGATTCCTTGATCACGTCGCCGTCCGGAGTCGACACGGTCCACTGCGTATTGGCCAGCGCGTCGCCGCCGCGGTCGTTGACAAGCTTGAGGGTGATGACGGCGGCGCGATGGGTGACCCTGATATCGGTCAGCTTGCCGGCCTGCACTTGCACATCCGACCGCACCACCGAATTGACGTCGCCGTAGGTCGAGACGATGTAATAAGTCCCTTCGGGCAACAGCACCACGTCGCCGGTCAGGACGTCCTGTGCGATCGGCCGGCGCTCGGCGGTATCGAACTGGCTGCCGGGATAGACATCGAATGAGATCTGCCCGGGCGGGATGCGCACGTCGTTGACGCGGCCCTCCAGCCGGATGCCGCCCGCTGGAATGTCCAAAACCTCGTGTACCGTTTCGGAGCGCAGCTGCACCGCCTTGGCCGCACTTGCCAGGCCGAAGCTGGCGTGGACCACGTAGTTGCCGGGCGGAAGAATGAAGGTTGGGGTTGCGCTCCGCTCCTCCTTGACCAGGCGGAACATGCCATTGACGTCAGGGTTTGCGGTGTAGACACGCCAGATCAATCCGCTGCTGATCAGCGGCGCATCGCGGCCGTAGCGCGCCACGGCCATTAGCGCCACGCGCCCGGCCGGAACGACAGGCCCGGATTGCGCCAGCGGCGAAGCCGGAGGTTGAGCGAGTGGTGCAGGAAAGGCGATGCTGGCACCCGGTCTGCCAGTGCCCGGCGCGAGCTGGGAAGGTGCGATGTCTTGCGGCGCCAAGAGGCTATGCGTCTGCGCCGACGCGTCCGGCGGCGCCGCCGCGATGAGGGCCGCGGCCGCCATGGCACAGCACCAAATGCTTGCTGGTCCCCGCCCCGCCATGCCGGGTTTTTTCGACGGCAATCGCGGCAATTTCAAGCCGGTGCGGCAACGCCTCGCACCTTCACCATATTATCCATTGCGCCTTGGCGGCCGTCAGCGATGCGGGTACCCGCTTGGGGCTCGACCATGTTGGAGAGTCTATTCGGGCGTGCAAAGATTGACGACGCCATGACCACAACCGACCTCGCCACCGCATCCGCGGAGCCGGCGCGCGGCCGCCCTTTGATCGGTCTGGTGCTCGGCAGCGGCGCTGCCCGCGGCTTCGCCCATATCGGCGTGCTCCGAGTGCTGCTCGAAAACGGCATCGCTCCCGATATCGTCATCGGCACGTCGATGGGAGCGCTGGTTGGCGGCTGCTACGTCTGCGGTCACCTCGACACGCTGGAGACGTGGGCGAGCTCGCTGACCATGCGCCGCATCATCGGCTATATGGACGTGCGCTTCGGCGGCTCGGGCCTGATCAGCGGCGGCCGGTTGGCGAACCGGCTGCACGAATCGATCGGCCCGACCTTGATCGAAGATCTGCCGATGCGCTTTGCGGCGATTGCAACCGAGGTCGGCACCGGCCACGAGGTCTGGCTGACGCGCGGTTCGCTATCGCTGGCGTTGCGCGCGTCCTATGCGCTGCCGGGCGTATTTCCTCCGGTTCACATCGGCCAGCGCTGGCTGGTGGACGGCGCCTTGGTCAATCCGGTGCCGGTATCGGCGGCACGCGCGTTCGGCGCGCGCGTCGTCATTGCCGTCAATCTCGATGCCGACCGCTTCGGCCGCGGCGCCACCATCCCCAGCCACGGCGCCGATCCCGGCGACGCGCCGCCGATTACGCCAACCGCCAAGGCACGCAACGGCTTTCTTGGTCTGCGCCATATGTTCGGCGCCGAGCGCGCGCTCAAGCGCGAACTGATCGGCGGGCCGACGCGGCCGAGCTTTTCCACGGTAATGATCGAATCGTTCAACATCATGCAGGATCGTCTCACCCGCATGCGCCTTGCCGGCGATCCGCCCGACGTGCACATCACGCCGCGCGTCGGCCGCATCGGCTGGCTCGAATTCCACCGCGCCGCCGAAGCGATTGCGGTCGGACGCACTGCGGCCGAGAAGGCGATCGATTCGATTACCGAAACGATCTCCGACCTGCGCTGAGCCCGCGGTCGCTCTCGCCTACTGCGACGGCGAGGTACGGGCGCAGTTGGTCTGACAATTGAGCTGCTCCGTCGAACAGCTCATCAGGCACGACCCGCTCGCCGTAGCGTTGCTGCCTGTAGTCGCAGCCTCGCTCGACGGCGAGCCGGGCACTACGCAGGCGGCCTGACAGGTCGCGGCGGTCGCGTTGCAGCCCATCATGCAATTGGTCGTGGTCGAAGTCTGCGCCAGACGCAGCCCCTGGCTCTTCGCCAAAGCAGATTGAGCCCCGATCCCTCCAGCAAGTATCAACAGAATGCAACCAACACGTACCGCGCGCACGCACGCCTCCCGTTCGCTCCGGGCGGCGATAATAACGCCACAGAGTGCGGCGCGCCATCGTGCGACGCGCGTGGCGACCCGCGTCGCAGATCGGTGCAGGGCCGCGGCCGCCCCTGCGGGACACCTACGCAGTCTGAATGTAATCGCGCATTGCCGTCGATTCGCGCTCCATCTCCTGCAGCCGATGCTTGACCGCATCGCCGATCGACACGATGCCCACCACCCGGCCCTGATCGATCACTGGCAGGTGACGGAATTTGCCGGCCGTCATCCGCTCCATGATGTTGCAGACCGGCTCGTTTTCATTGCAAGTCTCGACGTTGCGCGTCATGGTCCGGCTGACCGGCTCATCGAGCGCGGCTGCGCCGCGTGCGGCAAGCGCGCGGACGATATCGCGTTCGGAGATGATGCCGACGATGCGCCGGTCGGCGCCCAGGATGAGCGCCGCACCGATGCGTCTGTCGGCGAGCAGCTTTGCCGCTTCCGCAAGCGTGGCGCCAAGTTCGGTTACGACGACGTCACGCCCCTTCTCGGCGAGAATCAGGCCCACAGTCATGGTCGCCTCCCTCCCCTTCGTCGCCCGCGGGCAAGCGGACGACCGCAAAGGGCGTTGATCTTAATGCTCTGGGTTGGCGCGAGGTTCCAGGCCTCCACAAGGCGCGGCTTTTGCAGTGCAGCAGCGGCCGATGATTTCTAAGCGTCCCGAACGGCAACGTCGCGGACGCCGACCTCAGCCGCTCGGCCCGGCGTCGAACTGCGCCCGCGGCACCAAGGGATCGAACGCAGCAAAAAGCAACAGGCCGGCGAAAAAGCCGCCGATATGCGCCTGCCATGCAATCTGCTGCCCCTGTTCGCCGAACGAGATCGTGCCGAAGCCGAACAGCACGTTGAGTCCTATCCAGACCGCAAGGAAAAGAAGAAATCGCGCATCGCGCAGCGTCGCCAAGAGCGGGGCGGCCGGCACGCGATACGCTTCTGCGGTGGCACCGTCGGAATGGCGCCAGCTGTCGAGCGGCCCATTCCTTTGGAACATGAAACGCATGGATGCCGCCATGGCGCCGGAAATTGCGGCCGAGGCACCGATCATCGGCGCCTGTGATCCGGGACTACCGATGAGCTGTGCCAGCGCACCGGCTGCCGCGGTCACCAACATGAAGGCGATGTATCGCCAAGCGCCGAAGCGGCGCGCAAGCGCGGTTCCGAACGGAATCAGCCAGGCGAGATTGAGGCCAATATGCATAAGATCGGCATGTAGAAAGGCGTAGGTGAAAAACGTCCACAGATCAGCGCCGAAGCCGCCGGGAAACAGGCCGCTGACAAAAGGATCGGTGCTGTAGCGCGCCGGAATGAAGGCAAAGGTAAGCACCAGCCAATCATCC
Organism: Xanthobacteraceae bacterium; assembly: GCA_030036975.1. Taxonomy (GTDB): domain Bacteria; phylum Pseudomonadota; class Alphaproteobacteria; order Rhizobiales; family Xanthobacteraceae; genus BOG-931. The sequence goes on from JASHSE010000109.1 coordinate 4,999, forward strand.
GCAGCGCTGCTCAATGCGATTGCACGGATCGCGTGGATAAGCACGAGCACGGCCACCGTCGCCAGCACGACCGGAGGCACGTTGAATATCGGTTCCGAGGAATTTGCTTCGGGAGACTGCGTCACCGGCTGCACCTGCGTGAGGCCGAGATAGAACCCTGCACCGGTAACGGCAAGCGCAGCGCGGTGAACGGCGCATGAATCGACAAAAGGGAGGGCGCGAGCCCTCCCTTTTGCACCCTGTGCGGGGGTTTGGTGTTCGGCGCGCACGTCTCACGCAACCGTTCTTGCGAACGTCGCGTTCGCCGCCGATCACATTCCCCTCGCCTCCCTTTGTCCTGGCCGATGCGGCGCGCCGCAAACGCGTCCGCACTGATCGTGAGCAACCTAGGCGGGACCGGGCGGACTGCAAACGTCAACGTCTCGTTAACACTAATTCACCCCGGGCACCTGCAAGCTGACCCAATAAGTCAGGGCCGGCACGCGCCCTGCTCCTCTGCGTGGCAAACAGCCGTTCCGGGAGGTCCGAGTCCCGAAACGGGACAGGTCCGCCGCAAACGGCGAAGCGGGAAGCAGGCGTTTTCATGAAACACCCGGCAAGTCGTGAACTCTACGCGTATTGGCAGGAGCTGCGCGGCAGGCGCCCGGCACCGGAGCGCTCCGAGATCGAGCCGGTGGCCATTCCCGGCATCTTGAGCGAAATCTTCATCCTCGCCCTCGATCGGGCCGCCCGCTACCCGTTTCGACTCGCCGGCACGCGCGTCTGCGCACTGTTCGACCGGGAACTCAAGGGCGTACCGTTCCTCGAACTCTGGGACGAGACGAGCCGGCGCACTTTGGCCGATCTTCTCGCCATCCTCGCCGACGAGTGGGTTGGCACGGTCGCGGGAGTGAGCGCGCACAACACCGAGGGACAAGCGATCGATCTTGAGCTTTTGCTGCTGCCGCTGAGCGCGACCCGCCCTGCCCTGCAACGCAGCATCGGTGTTTTGGCGCCATTGAAGGCAATGCCAGGAGTAGGAGCGAGCCCACTGGGAGCGCTGACGCTTGGCAGCCGGTGCCATGTCGGGCCTGCCGTTGAAAAGCGGTTGCTACCGCGTCTTCTCACCCCGCGCGGCCGGCGCGGTTTCATCGTTTACGATGGCGGCCGGTCGTAATCGGAAAGCCTGAGCGGCCGGCCTTATGCGTCGCGGCTAACGGTGCGTTAAGACCGCGCCCCTAGGCTTACGCCGGATCGGTGCAGGCACTTCATCGGCATGGCGCTGGCTGAACGAATTCCGAGCGTGCGGGCGCTGAGCGACGAACGACGCCGCTTCCAGCGTGTGCGGGTCAATCTGCTCGGCCGCTACATGCTCGCCGACCGCAGGGAATTTCCCTGTCAGGTGGTCAACATGTCGCCGGGCGGCATGGCCCTCATCGCGCCGGTCGCTGGCGCGCCGGGCGAGCGCATCATCGCTTATGTGGATCATCTGGGGCGGCTCGAAGGTCACATCGCGCGCACGTTTCAAAACGGCTTCGCCATGACCATTGCGGCGACCCCGCGCAAGCGCGACAAGCTCGCGGCACAGCTCACATGGCTTGCCAACCGCCATATCCTTGGGTTGCCTGAGGATCGCCGCCATGGTCGTATCGTGCCGCGCAATCCTTCCGGCCGGCTCATCATGCCGAACGGTCTTAATATCAGCTGCCGCATCATCGACGTGTCGCAGTCGGGTGCCGCCGTCGCCACCGACCAGCGGCCGCCGGTCGGGGCGCTCGTCACGCTCGGCACGGTGCAGGGTCGCGTCGTGCGGCATCTCGAAGATGGCTTTGCCATCGAGTTCACGCGCCTGCAGCATCCCGATTTTATCGAAGAGAACGTCACCGGCGGCTGACGTCATCCCCACCATGAGAGCGCTGAGCCGACGGCACCTCTTCGCTGACCGGCGGACCGGCAGCCAAGCCTGCCGCGTGTTCGGAAGCCCCGATCGATTGCAGCGCCGAACGCAGCCGCCCGCCGGCGCGTTCGAGCAAGCGTGCGCCTTCGTCGGGGCTGCAGCCATGCAGCAGCAGGACCGCAAGTTTGACACTGCCGTTGGCGCGACACAGCGCCTCGGCGATCTCTTCGCTGCCGCGCCCGGTGAGCCGATGCAAAATCATCTCGCTCCGGCGGACCAGCTTGGCGTTGATCGCCTGGACGTCGACCATCAACCCGCCGTGCACACGGCCGAGCCGGATCATGACCAGCGACGACAACAGATTGAGCGTCACCCGCTGCGCCGTGCCGGCCTTCATGCGCGTAGAGCCGGCGATCGGTTCGGATCCGGTGTCGAGCGGGATGGCGCAATCGGCTTCGTGAAGAAGCGGCGTGTCGCGATTGTTGGCGATACCGATAGTCAGCGCTCCGCGCCGCTTGGCCTCGCGCAGACCGGCAAGCGTAAACGGCGTCGTGCCGCTCGCGGCCACCGCGATCACCACGTCCGGCGAGGCGATGTGGTGTTGTTGCACCAACCGTACGGCCTGTGCTGTTTCGTCTTCGGCTCCTTCAGTGGCTCGCATCAAGGCCTCTTCGCCGCCGGCGATGAACAGCAGGAGCCGGTCGGCAGGCCAGTCGAACGTCGGAACGAGTTCCGCCCCATCCTGTACGGCGAGCCGCCCCGACGTACCTGCGCCGACATAGACGAGCCGTCCGCCGTCGCGCAGCCGCGCCTCGGTCGCGCTCGCCGCGTGGGCGATGGCACCGAGCGCCGCTCGTACCGCCGCGACCGCCGACATTTGGCCCTCGAGCATGGCCTCGAGAACGTCCGGCGGGTCCCAGAGGTCGATATCCGAATAGCGAGGGCTGGCGCGTTCCGTGTCCATGGCAATGTGGCGCCGCACCATAAGGCGGTCATCCGGCCACAGCCCCAAAGGCAAACCATTTTTGCCCCATTTGGTTCTTAGCTGCAGGACGGGGAGGCGCAGCAACGGAATCGCGCATGCACCCCAAACCGCTCTTACTGGGCGTCGACGGCGGTGGCACGAACTGCCGCGCGCGCCTCGTGGCGTTCTCGGGAGAAATGCTCGGCGAAGCCAGTACGGGGCCGGCCAATCTCCGCCTCGGACTGCGGCAAAGCTTGAGCGCGGTGATGAGTGTTGCGCTGCAATGCCTTCAACAGGCGGGGCTGCCGCGCTTCCAGCTATCGCGCGTCGTGGCGTGCCTGGCGCTCGCCGGTGCCAGCGAGCCGGCGCATCTTGCCGCAGCGCAGGCGGCCGAACACCCGTTCGGCAAGGCCGTCATCACCACGGACGCGCACGCGGCCTGCATCGGCGCCCATGGCGAACGCGATGGCGGCATTGTCGTGGTCGGTACTGGCAGTATCGGCTGGGCGGTGCTGAACGGCCAATCGTACCGCGTCGGCGGCTGGGGACTGCCGTTCTCGGACGAAGGGAGCGGCGCCTGGCTGGGCGGTGAGGCGTTGCGCCGCGTGTTGTGGGCTCGCGACGGCCGCATCACCTGGACGCCGCTCTTGCGCGAGCTGTTCGCCGATTTCAACAACGATCCGCACGCCATCGTGCGCTTTAGTCAGTGCGCCACGCCGCGCGATTGGGCGGCATTTGCACCGCGCATTTTCGCCTTCGACGGGCGCGGCGACGCGGCGGCGGCCGAGCTGATGCAGGCGGCGGCGCGCCACGTCGAGGCGCTCGCGTTGCGGCTGGTGGCGATCGGCGCCGATCGGATCGCGCTCGTTGGCGGCTGCGCGCCGTTCATCAAAGGATGGCTCGGCCAGGAGACCATGTCGCATCTCGTGGAGCCGATCGGCGATGCCCTGCAAGGCGCGCTCCACATCGCGCGCTCCGCGGTACGTCCGCAGGCGCAAGTCGCCTGACGCCGATGCGCTGGCAAAGGATTTTTAGCCCATGACTGCCATCGGCACCGGCTTGGCGGCCGAGTTGCGCGAGGCGCCGGACGCGGTGCGTCGCCAGGCCGACGCGATCGCGCCCGCTCTTGCGGCGCTTATGGCGCGGCTGGCGCGGCGACCGCCCGCGCTCGTCGTCAGCTGCGCGCGCGGCAGCTCCGCGCATGCCGCCACCTTCGCCAAGCATTTGATCGAGCGTTATCTCGGTATTCCGGTCGCCGAGGCGGCTCCTAACATTGCCAGCGTCTATCGGCGCGGGCTGCGGCTGAAGGATCAGCTCTTTCTTGCCATTTCCCAATCCGGCGCGAGCGACGACCTGGTCGAAACTGCCGCGATGGCGCGCATGGCCGGAGCGCTGACGGCGGCGCTGGTCAACGACGATTGCAGTCCGCTCGCTTTAGCATGCGATATTGTTCTGCCCATGGCTGCGGGAACCGAGCACAGCGTTGCGGCAACAAAAAGCTTTATCAGCTCGCTCGCTGCGCTGCTGCGGATCGTGGCGCAGTGGACCGATGATGCGGTGCTGCGCCGTGGCTGCGATCGGCTGCCGGAGCGCCTCGCCGGCGCGGCAAAGCTCGACTGGAGTGCGGCGCTGCGGCCGCTTGCCGGCGCGACGAGCCTCATTGCCATCGGCCGCGGACCGACATTGGCGATCGCCCGGGAGGCGGCGTTGAAGTTGAAGGAGACCTGCGCGCTGCCTGCCGAGGCATTCAGCAGCGCCGAATTCCGGCATGGACCGATCGCGCTGGTTTCACCGGCTCATCCCGTCATAGTATTTGCGCCGACCGATGAATCGCGCGCAGGACTTCTCGAATTGGTGGCCGATCTCGGCCGCAAAAGCGCATGCGTGCTGCTCGCCCAGTCGGAACACGCTCAACACCACATACCGCGTGTCGTAGCATTGCCGGCACCTATAGCCGAACAGGCCGAAGCCGACGCGATTTGCCTGATCCAGAGTTTTTACGCATTTCTGGTCGGGCTCGCCAGGCGGCGCGGCACCAATATCGAGGCTCCGCCGCATCTGCAAAAAGTTACACGCACCCGATGACAGAGACGCTGCACGCCGTCGCCGCAAGCCGGGTGTTCGATGGCGCTCTGCTCCACCACAATGCCGCCGTGGTGATCGACGGCGCACGGATTGCCGCCGTCGTGGCGCGCAGTGATTTACCGGCGACCATGTCCCGACACGAACTTCCCGACGACGCATGGCTCGCGCCCGGCTTCATCGATATTCAGGTCAATGGCGGCGGCGACGTCCTGTTCAACGATCATCCAACTCCGGAGGGCGTGCGCACGATTGTCGCGGCGCATCGCAAGCTCGGCACGACGGCGCTGTTGCCGACCATGATCAGCGACAGTTTTGCGACGATGCGTACAGCGCTTGCAGCGGTCGCGGTGGTGATCGACACCGAGCCCGGCGTGCTCGGCATCCATCTGGAAGGTCCGTTTCTGTCGCCCGAAAAAGCCGGCGTTCACGACATGACGGCGCTGCGCCGCCCCACGACGGACGACCTCGCCCTGATCACCGCTCCTCGTCGCGGCGTGACGCTGGTCACGCTGGCGCCCGAACAAGTTCCCGGGGATTTCATTGCAA
>JASHSE010000110.1 GCA_030036975.1 Xanthobacteraceae bacterium
AGGCGCTGGCCACGATTACCGATACGCGCGGCGCCATCCGCGTTCCCGAATGGCGGCCGCCGCTGCCGCAGTCGGTGCGCGATCTGTTGGTCGGCGTCGAGGTCGGCGGCGGCACAGATGGGCCGGCGATCGACCGCGACTGGGGCGAGCCGGGCCTGACGCCGGCCGAGCGCGTGTTCGGCTGGAACAGCTTTGAGGTCCAGGCCTTCGTCGCCGGCACGCCGGAGCGTCCGGTCAACGCCATTCCGGGCACGGCGCGCGCCCATTGCCAGCTCAAATACGTGGTCGGTACCGATGCCGACGACATTATTCCGGCGCTGCGGCGGCATCTCGACCGCCACGGCTTTGCCAATGTCGCAGTGCGCCGCGGCCGCTCGAGCCTGTTCAAGGCGAGCCGCCTCGATCCGACCGATCCGTGGGTCGACTGGGCCAGGAACTCGATCGCGCGCACGAGCGGGAATGCGCCGACGGTTTTGCCAAATTTCGGCGGCTCGCTGCCGAACGATATTTTCGCCGAAATTCTCAATCTGAAGACGCTGTGGATCCCGCATTCCTACGCCGGCTGCTCGCAACACGCGCCCGACGAGCATCTCTTGGCGCCGATCGCGCGCGAGGGACTGGGCCTGATGGCGGGATTGTTCTGGGACCTCGGCGATCCGAGCGTGGCGAGGCCGGTCAAGTGCTGACGCGTTCGTTCCCGCCGACCGCCGCGCTGCCAACGCGCGGCGGTCGATCTTGTCGCCGATGAGCCCGCCACGTAGCCTAAGCCGATGGCGTATCGCTGCAGCGCTGTGGACGAACATGTCACGACTGCCGCAAGCCTTTTGAGGATCGGATGACAACGGCGATTGAAAGCATCGAACTCACGCGCGTCGGGTCCGGCACCGTCATGGGTGAACTGATGCGGCAATACTGGATGCCCGCGCTATTGTCCTCGGAAGTTGCGCGCGGCGGCCCGCCGCTTCGCCTGATGCTGCTCGGCGAGAAGCTCATCGCCTTTCGCGACAGCGCGGGCCGCGTGGGGGTCATGGATCATCGATGCCCGCACCGCTGCGCGTCGCTGTTCCTGGCCCGCAACGAGCAAGACGGCATCCGCTGTATCTATCACGGCTGGAAATTCGCTGCGACCGGCCGATGCCTCGACATGCCTAATGTGCCGCCCCATCAGGATTTCAAGCATAAGGTCAGCGCCAAGGCGTACCGGACGATCGAGCGCGCCGGGCTGGTGTGGGTCTACATGGGACCGCGCGCCGAGCCGCCGCCGCTGCCGGAATTCGAGGTTTTGGACGTTCCCGACGACGAGATCGGCGCGCTCTTCATTCAGCGCAACTGCAATTATCTGCAGGCGCTGGAGGGCGATATCGACACTTCGCACTTCGGCTTTCTGCACGCCGGCCACGTCGAGCCCGACGAACTGAGCGAGGACGATCCCATCTACCACACGGTCGCGCTCCGCGCGCCGGAATATCAGATCGCCGACACGGCCTGGGGCACCACCTATGCGGGCTATCGTGCTGCCGGGCCGGGGCGCATCTCCTGGCGCTTCGGCAACTTTCTGTTTCCATTCTGGACCCAGGTTCCGAACGGCGAGTTCGGCCAGCATCTGCAGGTGCGCGGCTGGGTGCCGCTCGACGATGAGCACACGATGTATTGCGTGGTGTGGTGGAAGCGCGGTCAATCGGCGATGAATCAGCAAGGCCCGGCGTTCAAGGATGGAACGCCGGTCGGCGGCATGGGACGGCGCAACGATTTTCTGCCCAACACAACCGACTGGCTCGGCCGCTGGCGGCTGGCGGCGAATGCAGGCAACGACTGGCGAATGGACCGGGCCGCGCAGCATGACAACGCGATCTACAGCGGCATCGACAGCATCCACCTGCAGGACCAGGCGGTCACCGAGAGCATGGGCGCGATCCTGGATCACAGCTTCGAGCATCTCGCCCCGTCCGATCAGATGATCGCGCGCACGCGACGCCGCCTGCTGACGGCGGCGCGGGCGCTGCGCGACAATGGCGTGCCGCCGCCGGGCGCCGAAAATGGCGACGTGTTCCGCGATGCGCGCGGCGGCTACTTTGTCGGCGACGCCGGGAAGGGCTGGCAGGACGCCTATGCCGGGCAACTGGCCGGCGCTTTGCGTCCGGCTCCGACCGCCTTACGCGCGACGACGTAGCCCGGTCCAAAGCGGCGCGGACAAATACCGCGCAAGCTGTTTACGCCGGCTTCTCCGCCACGAAGCGATTGCGCATCCTACCCAGCCCCTCGATTTCGGTCTCCATCACGTCGCCGGCTTTGAGGAACGTGTTGGTGCCTTGGCCGACGCCGCCGCACGTGCCGCAGCTGAAAACGTCGCCGCACTCGAGCGACAGAATGTTGGAGGCGTATTCGATCTGCTCCTCGGGCGTGAAGATGAATTGCGAGGTGTTGCCGTTCTGCTTGATTGCGCCGTTGACGGTCAGCCGGATGAACAAGTTCGTGTGGTCGGGCACGAAGGCGCGCGGCACCAGGAACGGGCCGGTCGGGGCGAAATTATCGTGGCTCTTGCCGCCGAGCCAGTCGGAGCGCAGCCCCGGCCGGTCGGGACGGATCTGCAGGTCGCGGCACGACACGTCGTTGGTGGTCATGAAACCAGCGACGTGGTCGAGCGCGCGCTCCGCCTTGATGCGCTTGCCGCGTTTGCCGATGGCGAGCGCGATCTCGGCCTCCCAGTCGATCTTCGCCATGCCGAGCGGAATTTCGATGTCGTCGTAGGCGCCGCACAGCGTGCTCGGCGCTTTCAGGAAGAGATAAGGCTGCGTGGTCGATTTCTCGCCGCTGAATTTCGGGCCGCCGGCCGGCGTCATGCCGGCGCGCAGCATCTCGTCGACGTGCTCTTGAAAGTTTTGCGCTGCATAAAACATTTTGCCCGGACGCCGCAGCGGCGGCAGCGCGCGCAGATCGCCGAGTTTTTGCGCGCCGGAACGCAGGCCGGATTTTTCGAAATAGGCGACGATGTCCTGCAGCTTGGCGAAATTGGCATCCCAGTCTTCCAACAACGCGTCGAGGCTCTCGGTCGCGCTCAAGCCGCTGCGTCCGTCAGCGCGGTACACTGCGTCGGCGGCTTTGAGATCGATGGCGTCATCGCCAAGCACGACGGCGGCGAACGGGTTCGAGCCCGCTTTGGCGAAAGTACCGAGTTTGAAGGGCGTGCCGTTCATGTTTTTCGATCCTCGTCGCCGCGAAAGCATCAAAGGTCAGCCAGCATAGCGACTGATTGCAGGAGCTGCCTATAGAACCGGCAGAACGCATGGCCGGGTTTCGCCTAAATTTTATGCAGTTCGCCTAGCTCGTGTGCGGCGGCAGCGCGTCGCCGCCGGATGGCCACAGACCCACGTGCCGCCGCGGCGCCATCGCCTTGATCCGCCAAAGCCTTAACGCCGATCGGCCGAACTGGCACGGCGCTTGA
>JASHSE010000111.1 GCA_030036975.1 Xanthobacteraceae bacterium
GCAGCAAGCCGCCAACAACGAAGCGCCCAAGGCCGACGACAATTTCCGCTGGCGTTTCTTCGGCCTGTTCTACTGCGCGCCGACGCAGAAGACCTATATGTGCCGGCTGCGCATCCCGAACGGCATCTTGAAGCAAGGCCAGCTCGCCGGCCTTGCCGATCTCGCCGAGCGCTATGCCGGCGGCTACGCGCACGTGACCACGCGCGCCAATCTGCAGATGCGCGAGGTCGAGCCGAAGCACGCCGTGGCGATGGTGGAGGCGATCCAGGACCTCGGCCTGTGCTCGCGCGGTTCCGGCGCCGACAATATCCGCAACGTCACCGGCACGCCGACGGCCGGCATCGATCCTCAGGAATTGCTCGACACCCGGCCCTATGCGCGCGAATGGCATTTCCACATCCTCAACGACCGCTCGCTCTTCGGCATTCCGCGCAAGTTCAACGTCGGCTTCGACGGCGGCGGCAAAATTCCGGTGCTGGAGGACACCAACGACATCGGCTTCCAGGCCGTCGTCGTGAAGGACGGCTTCGGCATCGCACCCGGCGTCTGGTTCCGGCTGATGCTCGGCGGTATCACCGGGCACCTCGATTTTGCCCGCGACACCGGCATCCTGGTCAAGCCCGCAGAGGCCACCAAGGTCGCCGACGCGGTGGTGCGCGTGTTCATCGATCACGGCGACCGAACGAACCGAGCCAAGGCGCGGCTCAAATATCTGCTCGACGCCTGGGGCTTTGAAAAATTCGTCGCGGCCGTGGAACAAAAACTCGGCAGGCAGCTCCCACGGGCGCCGGCCGAGACCGTTGCGCCGCGCCCTGCCTTTGATCGCCTCGCCCATATCGGCGCGCATGCACAGCGGCAGCCGGGATTTTGCTGGATTGGCGTGGTGCTGCCGGTCGGCAAGCTGATGGCCGATCAAATGCGCGGCCTCGCCAACATCGCGGGCGAATACGGCGACGGCGATATCCGCCTCACGGTCTGGCAGAATGTGTTGATCTCAGGCGTCGCCGAGCACCGCGTTGCCGAAGCCGAAACGGCCATCGCGGCGCTCGGCCTATCCACCAAGGCCACGTCGATCCGCGCCGGTCTGGTCGCCTGCACCGGCAATGCCGGCTGTCGCCTGGCGATGTCGGATACCAAACGCCACGCCGAACAAATCGCGCAATGGTGCGAATCGCGGCTGCAAAAACTCGATTCGCCCGTGAACATTCACCTCACCGGCTGCCCGAACTCCTGCGCGCAGCATTACATCGGCGACATCGGGCTCCTTGGCGCCAAGGTGCAAATCTCCGACGATGGCGATCAGGTCGAGGGCTATCACATCCATGTCGGCGGCGGTTTTGGGCCGGACGCGGCTTGCGGCCGCGAAATCTTTCACGGCGTCAAAGCGGACGACGCACCCGCGGCGGTCGAGCGCCTGCTCAACGCCTACCTCGCCCATCGCGCCTCGCCGCAGGAGAGTTTTTCAGCCTTCACGCGCCGGCACCAGATCGATGCGTTGAGGGCGCTGTGCGGCGAAGCCGCCGCAGAATAGCGGACTCATTCTGACCGCTCTCTGAGATCATTCCTCACCCTGAGGTGCTCGGCGCGCAGCGCCGAGCCTCGAAGGGCGAGGCCACAGCGCCTCGGCCTGCATCCTTCGAGGCGCGCCTTTGGCGCGCACCTCAGGATGAGGGTCAATAATTCGCGCCACCGCGACGCGGAACCGGGCCGGCAATTCGCGTCTTTCGCCCGAACAGGATTTGGCTATGCTGCCGCGCAATTCGCGGAGGTTCGCCATGCGTTCGTTCACGCGGCAATTGACCGCCTCGCCGCCGGAGCAAGAGTAATCGCCATGCGCACGGGGGTCGATTATCTGCGCTCGCTCCAGGACGGACGGCGCATTTATCTCGACGGCGAGCGCGTCGCCGACGTGACCAAACATCCGGCGTTCCGCCAGGCGGCGCGCTCGATCGCCAACCTGTTCGACATCGCCGCCGATCCGGGCTTACGCGAGCGCATGACGTTTGCCTCGCCGAAAACCGGCGAGCCGGTATGGCGCGCCTTTCAGATCCCGAAAAGCGCCGCCGATCTCAAGGCGCGGCGCCTGTTCTGCGAGACCTGGGCGGAAGCGACCTTCGGGCTGATGGGCCGCACGCCCGATCACGTCGCCAGCTTCTTCACCGGCTACGCGGCGGCGCCGGCCGTGCTCGCTGCCGGCGGCAACCAAAAATTCGCCGACAACGTCGTCGCCTTCTACGAGTTCATGCGCGACAATTTCATCTACGCCAGCTACGCCATCGTGCCGCCGCAGATCGACCGCTCCAAGCCGGCGCACAAGCAGAGCGATCCGACGCTCTATGCCGGCGTGGTCAAGGAGCGCGACGACGGCATCGTCATTTCTGGCGCGCAGCAGCTCGCCACTGGCGGCCCGCTGTCCGACTTCATTCATTTGAGCTGCATCCATCCGCTGCAGCCCGGCGACGAGAACTATGCCAATTGTCTCGCCGTGCCGGTCGCCGCCGAAGGCGTCAAGCTCTATCCGCGGCGGCCGTTCGCGCGCGCCGGCAACAACGCGTCCGATTATCCGCTGTCGAGCCGATTCGACGAATCCGACGCCTATGTGGTGTTCGACAACGTGTTCGTGCCGTGGGAGCACGTCTTCATCTACCGCAACGTCGAGCTGTCACGCGACCAATGGTTCAAGACGCCGTCGCACGCCTACGGCAATCACCAGGCGCAGGTGCGCTACGTGACAAAGCTGCGCTTCATGGCCGGGCTCGCCCAGCGCATGAACGAGATGACCGGCAACGTCGCGGCACCGCCGGTGCAGATCATGATGGGCGAGCTCGCAGCCCTCGCCACCGTCTACGACGCCATGCTGCTCGCCCACGAGACTGCGGCGCCGATCCGCGACGGCGTCGCCTGGCCGTCGACCGTCATTCTCTATTCGGCCATGGCGCTCCAATCGGAACTCAACGGCCGCATGCTGGAAATCATCCGCGAGCTGGCCGGCTCGGCCTTCATCACGCTGCCCTCCTCTTCGGCCGATTTCGACAATCCGGAGATCGCCGCCGACCTCGAGCGCTACATGCGCGCGGCCTCAACCGACGCCAAATCGCGCGTCGCGCTCATGCGCCTGATTTGGGATTTTTTAGGCAGCGAATTCGGCAGCCGCCACGCCCAATACGAAAAATTCTACGGCGGCGCCTCGTTCCTGGTGAAGCAGAACGTCTTTCGCAACTTCGATTTTAAGCGGGCGACCGCGCTGGTCGATCGCGCGCTGAATTTGCCGGAATTAGACTGACCTTTCCTGATTCCGCGGAAGAATAATAGAACGACCTTCGAACCCCTAGTCCTCACCCTGAGGTGCTCGGCGCATAGCGCCGAGCCTCGAAGGGCGAGGCCGCGGCGCCTCGGCCTGCATCCTTCGAGGGCCGCTTCGCGGCCACCTCAGAGAATGTGAATCTATTCGCGTTTTGCGATTTTCCATGGTCCTAAGTCCTTGATTTGACTCAGGTCGCAAACCTCCAAAATCAATAGATTCACAGGCTCTCAGGATGAGGTCGATAAGCAAGTGTGGTTAGTATTACGCCTCCGCGTCCGCCATCTGCGGCGCGGCAACCGCCGCCGCGGCCGGCTTCGCCGGCTCCAGCGCCGCGGCGACGGCTTGCTCGACGCGCTCGAGCCAGATGAACTCCATGTCGCGGCGGGCGATTTCGGGGATGTCGTCATAGTCGCGGCGGTTGCG
>JASHSE010000112.1 GCA_030036975.1 Xanthobacteraceae bacterium
GCGCGATTGGCAGAAATTCGGCGAGTTCTATCTCGATCCGGAATCGAGCGGCAGCCTGATGGGCAGCGCGGCGCGGCGTCCGGTGGGGCGGCCGGCTTGCACCGCGCCGATCAAATATACCGGACATGCCGCGCTGGCGGCCGATATCGCAAACTTGAAGAATGCGATGGCGGCGGCCGGCGTCCAGGAAGGCTTCATGTGCTCGATCGGGCCGGGCAGCTTCGCCCGCGGCATCGATCTGCACTACAAGACCGAGGAGGAGTTTCTGTTCGCTGCGGCGGACGCCATGCGCGCCGAATACAAGGCGATCGTCGACGCCGGCATCATCCTGCAGATCGACGATCCGAGCCTCCCCGACAACTGGGACATGATCAATCCCGAGCCGCCGCTCGCCGAATTCAAAAAGTTCGAGCAGGTGCGCATCGAGGCGCTCAATCACGCTTTGCGCGGGCTGCCGGCCGATCGCATCCGCTATCACATCTGCTGGGGCAGCTGGCATGGGCCGCACACCACGGACATTCCGCTGCGCGACATTGTCGATCTCGTGCTCAGCGTGAACGCCGGGGCCTATTCGGTCGAGGCCGGCAACGTGCGCCACGAGCACGAATGGCGAGTCTGGCAGGCGACCAAGCTGCCGGACGGCAAGGTGCTCATTCCCGGCGTCGTCAGCCACGCCACCAACCTCGTCGAGCATCCGCAGGTCGTGGCCGACCGCATCGTGCGCTACGCGCAAGTGGTCGGCCGCGACAACGTCATTGCCGGCACCGATTGCGGGCTGGGTGGCCGCATCCATCCGCAGATCGCCTGGGCCAAGCTGCAGGCGCTCGCCGAAGGCGCGCGGCTCGCCAGCAAAGAGCTTTGGCGCTAATACATGAGATTTTGGATTGATTGGAGTCTGGCGTCGCTGGCACAGCGCACTCCTGCTCTCCCCGGAGGGGAGCCGCTTTGCGGGGGGGGGGGATGAAGAGCGCGTCGCGGGGATGAGAGCTTGCGTCTTTAACCTTCCCCTGCAGGGGGCCGGTCGCTCGCGGCCAGGCGCTTGACGGTGCGGGCAGCCGGCAGTAGATAGCAGGCCATCGTCAGCGGCCCGGCGACGGATTTCCGCGACGAACATATTCCCCAAGCAGGATCCGCCTGTCGGTCTCATCCTTAAAGGTTGGGCTCGGAATACCTATTTGGTCGAAACCATGCCGAAAATCAGTCCGTTCAAGTTCCTGCAGGAAGTGCGTGCCGAGGCGGAGAAGGTCACCTGGCCGACCCGCAAGGAGACCACCGTGACCACCATCATGGTGTTCGTCATGGTGGCGGTCGCGTCGGTCTTCTTTCTCCTGGCCGATCAGGTGATGCGCATTGCGGTGAGCTACGTGCTCGGCATCGGCTCGTGAGCGGTTCAACAGAGCGTCGCGTTTGCAAAATTCATGATCGGGACAGCTTCCGGACACCATGCCATGACAGCCCGTTGGTACGCGGTCCACGCCTACTCGAATTTCGAGAACAAGGTGGCGGATTCGATCAAGGAGCAGGCCAAGCAGCGCAATCTCGCCGACCTGTTCGAGGAAATCCTGGTGCCCAAGGAGAAGGTCGTCGAGGTGCGGCGCGGCCGCAAGGTGCCGGCCGAGCGCAAGTTCTTCCCGGGCTACGTGCTCGTGAAAATGGAAATGACCGACGAAGCCTATCACCTGATCAAGAATACGCCGAAGGTCACCGGTTTCCTCGGCTCCGACAACAAGCCGATGCCGCTGTCGGAGGTCGAGGTGCAGCGCATCCTGCATCAGGTGCAGGAAGGCATCGAGCGGCCGAAGCCGTCGGTGTCGTTCGAGGTCGGCGAGCAGGTGCGGGTGTCCGACGGCCCGTTCGCCTCGTTCAACGGCACGGTCGAGGAGGTCGACGAGGGCCGCTCCCGGCTCAAGGTGGCGGTGTCGATCTTCGGCCGCGCCACCCCGGTCGAGCTGGAATTCGGGCAGGTGGATAAATTGTAAGTCGTCATTGCCGGGCTTGACCCGGCAATCCATGCGGCGGCAAGGCAGCATGGATGCCCGGGTCAAGCCCGGGCATGACGAAGAGAGAGTGAGAAGAGAGGGTGAGATAAATTGTAAGTCGTCATTGCCGGGCTTGACCCGGCAATCCATGCGGCGGTGAGGCAGCATGGATGCCCGGGTCAAGCCCGGGCATGACGGGTGAAAGTGAAGCCGTGGGAGGCAAGGGCGGTCGCCGGCCGCTGTAAGCCGCACCACTAACAGGAGTAGAGAATGGCCAAAAAGATCACCGGATACGTCAAGCTGCAGGTGCCGGCCGGCGCCGCCAATCCGTCGCCGCCGATCGGGCCGGCGCTCGGTCAGCGCGGACTGAATATCATGGAGTTCTGCAAAGCGTTCAACGCGCAGACCCAGAAGTTGGAGAAGGGCGCGCCGATCCCCGTCACCATCACGGTCTATGCCGACCGCTCGTTCACCTTCGAGATGCGAAGCCCCCCGGTGTCGCACTTCCTCAAAAAGGCGGCGAAGCTCGAAAGCGGCTCGAAGACGCCGGGCCGCGACGTCGCCGGCTCGGTCACCGCAGCGCAGGTGCGCGAGATCGCCGAGCAGAAGATGAAGGATTTGAACTGCGACACGATCGACGCGGCGATGCGCATGGTCGAAGGCTCGGCGCGGTCCATGGGGCTGGAGGTGAAGGCATGAGCTCGCTCGGCAAACGCACGCGCGCGGCGCGCGAGGGAATCGACCGCGAAAAGCTTTATCCGCTGCCCGAGGCGGTCAAGTTGGTCAAAGACCGCGCCAAGGCCAAATTCGACGAGACCGTCGAGATCGCGATGAATCTCGGCGTTGATCCGCGTCATGCCGACCAGATGGTGCGCGGCGTCGTCAATTTGCCGAATGGCACCGGCCGCACAGTGCGTGTTGCGGTGTTCGCGCGCGGCGTCAAGGCCGACGAGGCCAAGGCCGCGGGAGCCGACGTCATCGGGGCGGAGGATTTGGTCGAGAAGGTGCAGGGCGGCAATATCGATTTCGACCGCGTCGTCGCCACGCCCGACCTGATGCCGCTGGTCGGCCGTCTCGGCAAGGTCTTGGGCCCGCGCGGGCTGATGCCTAACCCGAAAGTCGGCACCGTGACCATGGACGTGACCAATGCGGTGAAGGGTGCCAAGGGCGGCTCGGTGGAGTTCCGGGTCGAGAAAGCCGGCATCGTGCAGGCTGGCGTCGGCAAGGCATCGTTTTCGGCCGAGAAACTGGTCGAGAACATCATGGCGTTCGCCGATGCGGTGCAGAAGGCGCGGCCGGCCGGCGCCAAGGGTCACTTCATCAATCGCGTCGCGATCTCCTCCAGCATGGGCCCGGGCGTGAAGATCGAGCCCGGAAGCCTGTTCCCGAACCCGCAGCAGGCGCACTGATCGGTGTTGAGCCGGCACGACAGCGCCGGCTCGCGTGGAACCATGCCGGCCTCCCGACATTGGTAATTGCTTAATCCATTCCGGGGAGTCGGTTTTGCGAGAAGCTATTCTGCTCGGCGCGATTGCGCTGGCCGTTGCTTGTCCGGCGT
>JASHSE010000113.1 GCA_030036975.1 Xanthobacteraceae bacterium
CAAGAAAAACGTGCTGCCGTGGATTTGGGCGGGCGAAGTGCCGCCCACCCCCCGCGGCAATGGCTTTACGGTTGCATCGTCTCGCAATCGAAGATTACGAGTCAATACTTTTCGCGCATGTCGCCGATATGACGGGCCGAGCGGAGCACGGTCGAGCCGGCGCCGGTCAAGTCGCGCCGCGGCTGCCGGCAAGAACCGGACGCCTACGCCCGCAACTGCGTGTGCGCACCGGCGCTGCGTTCGATGGCGTTGGCCAAATATTCGGGCGATTGCGCGCCGGTGACGACGACGCTGCCGCCGAAGATGAAGCAAGGCACGCCGTCGATGCCGGCTTCCTTGGCGCTGGTGGCTTCGCTCTCGATGCGCGCGGCGTCGGCGTCGCTGGCAAGAAGCCGCCGCACCAGCTCGCCGTCCATGCCGCACGCCGCGGCGGCGGCGATCAGCACATTGGGATCGGACAGGTCGGCGCCTTCGGCGAAGTAAAGCTCCATCAGGCGCTGCTTGACCTTGGCCGGATCGCTGGCGCTGCGCGACCACAGGATCAGGCGATGACAGTCGATGGTGTTGGGCTGGCGCGCGATCTTGTCGGGCGCGAAGCGCAGGCCTTCCATCGCGGCCGCGGCCGCCACGCGCTGGGCGATGGCGGCATAGTGCTCGGCCGAGCCGAATTTGGTTTCCAGATAGGTCCGCCGGTCGATGCCTTCGCGCGGGATCCATGGATTGAGGAAATACGGCCGCCAATTGATCGCCACGTCGACGTCCGGGACCAGCGCGAGCGCAGCCTCAAGCCGGTGCTTGCCGATGTAGCACCACGGACAGACCACGTCGGAGACGACGTCGACTTTGACGGACGCCGGCACGCCGGGGGAAGCAGACATGGCAGGAGCCTTCGATTCGGTTGCGGGCAACTTAGCGCAGTTTTGGAAGGGATTGAACGCACCCTCCAGCGCGTCATTGCCGGGCTTGACCCGGCAATCCATGCGGCAGGACGGCATTCACCAAGCACAACATGACACGCCGCGCGTCAGCATGGATGCGCGGGTCAAGCCCGCGCATGACGAGAAAAAGGATCGACGATGCAGAACAGCTACGCCGCGCCGCCGACGACGCGGGCGAGCAGCGAATCGACGCTGTCGGTCGGCCGCAAGGTGGCGAGCGTGACCGCGGCCTCGATGCCAATGCGTTTCCTATCCGGCGCCATGGTGGTGTTCTTCAGCACGCTGGCGATGCGGCGCGCCACCACGTGGGCGGCGCGCAGATCGGTCTCGGTGAACACCGCGAAGATCGAGTTGTCGGCCTCGCGGCAGGCGAAATCGACCTCGCGCATCAGCCGGGCCAGCAGCCGCGCCGCATCGAGGCTCGAGCGCCGGTCGCTGCCGTCGAACGAAAACCGCGCGATGGAAAGCCCGACGCCGCGTTTTTCCGCGTCGTCGACGGCGCGGTTGAGGTCGCGCCAGAACGCCTCGTGGGCAAGGAGCCCGGTGTCGGGATCGATCATGCCCTTGGCATCGAGCGATTTGAGCATGCGGCGCAGCCGCTCGGCGAAGGCGTGCAGCCGTACCGGCGGCAGAAAGCGTTCGACCAGACGCTGCGGGCCTTCGGCGACGCGGTCGAGGTTCGGCAGGTGCGGCGCGAACTGCTCGACCGCGCCGGGATGGCCGCCGAGCACGGCGACCGGCAGGTCGCGGAAACGCACGTCGCCGGCGAGCACGGTCAACAGCGCCTCGACGATACGCGGCCCAAAGCCGTCGCCGATCACCATGCCGTCGATGTGGCGGGCGTGCAGTGCGCGCGCGGCGTTCTCGACGCTGAGCGCGCCGATGACGCCGACCCGCTCGCCGACGGCGACCGACAGCGCCGGGTACGAACGGCCGCGGCCGGCGAGCAGCACCACGGCCTCGTCGAGCGGGTCGCTCTGCGGCAGTTCGGGCGGCAGTTCGCCGCGCGCCGCCAGCATGCGGGTGCGGCGCAGCACGGTAGAATGGAGCGTGCGGATGCGTAACGCCGAGCCGAGCCGGTTGACGATGCGTTCGGCCGACGCGCTGGCGGCGATGGTCAGCGCATCGGCCGGAACCGCGCCGCT
This sequence comes from Xanthobacteraceae bacterium, assembly GCA_030036975.1. GTDB lineage: Bacteria > Pseudomonadota > Alphaproteobacteria > Rhizobiales > Xanthobacteraceae > BOG-931. The sequence goes on from JASHSE010000113.1 coordinate 2,084, forward strand.
GTCCTCGCGGGTGCGGGCCAGAACCGGCGTGAACGCCCGCTCATCGGTCTTCAAACGCTCTGCCAGTGCCTTGGCGAAGGCCGCAATGCGGCTTGGATCAGCGCAGCTATCGGCCAGCACCACGGCCTCGGGCTCGACCGAGGCCAAGGCGGCCGGCGCGGCGGCCCAATGGGCCTCGACAATGGGACAGCCGCCGGCAGCGCGCAGCGCCTCGACCACATCGGGCGCCGGGCTGTCAGCGACAACGACAAACGAACCTTGCAGCGCCATGAGAAATGCCGGCGGAGAAACCGCGATACGGTTTCGGCAAAATGCCAAAGCGCTGTTAATGACGCGTCAACGACGTCGCAGACCCGCTGTCGCGGCGTCGCCGTTACGCGCCGGCCGGCGCGGCGCGGTCGCCGAAGGCTGCAGCGACCAGCGGATTGATTCCGACCGCATTGAGCGCCGCCTGAACCGCGTCGCGTTGGTCGGCATGGCCCACGAGCCGCTGGCCGACCAGCGGATCGGGGAAGGCGCCGAAGTTGGCGGCGTTGTCGATCTGGCCCACCGCCTCCTGCATCTCATGCAGCGGGAAGCGATAGCCGCCGACGCTGACAATGCCCGACGGCGGGCCGGTAACGACCATGGCTTCGCTCGTTGGATCGATGCGGCAGGTATAGCCGGTATCGACCAGGCCGAAACGGTCGATCTCGAAATGGGCGAGCCCGGAGCGCTCGATGCCGGGCGGAAAAGCATGGCGCGGCACCATCGGCCCGCGCAATGCCACGGTGCCGGACGCGGTACGGACGAGGTCGACCACTGGAACGGCGCTCGGGTTGCCGCGCGGCGCCACGACCGGCCCGAACGGGATCGGCGTGGCGCGGCCGTCGGCGCTGCGCCGCGCCGCCACCAGGCCGGCTTCGCTGAAGATCAAGACATCGACCAAAGCGGTGTCGCGCTCGCGCCAAGCCGGGCTCGCCGCAAGCTGCTCGGGTGCGCGCCAGGCGGCGATGACGCTGCCAGCAC
>JASHSE010000114.1 GCA_030036975.1 Xanthobacteraceae bacterium
ATAATGCTAGACGAGCTGAAGACTCGAAATCCCACTCAGTTGAGGCTTCGTGAAATGGCCCATCTAATTGGCTTCTGCAGGAACATTGCAGGCCTTCCGCTGGCGCCATTCAAACCGCGGATTCCGAGATATGATGATCATATTACGTAAGCAAGATAATCAGTCCTTCGTCTGTGGGCCTGCTATTTGTTTGGGCACCGAAGAGCCGACCGGGATGTAAGACTCGACTCTGTCAGTATCGGCAAGGTTGGCAAATCGAGTGACGGCGGCATCGAATTGCAATTCTACAGTGCCTGTGGGCCCGTGGCGTTGTTTGCCAATGATAACTTCCGCACGACCGTCGACACGCTCGCCTTCTGCAAGCCACTCAGCAAATTTGTCCTTGTTCGCTTCGGATGGCTTCCGCATCTGATGGTAGTATTCCTCGCGAAACACGAATAACACGACGTCGGCGTCCTGTTCGATTGAGCCGGACTCGCGCAAATCGGAAAGCTGCGGGCGCTTATCTTCCCGTTGCTCAACTTGCCTGGAGAGCTGCGAAAGGGCGAGAATTGGTATCTTAAGTTCTTTTGCTAATGCTTTGAGTCGCGTTGTGATGTCAGTGATTTCTTGCACGCGGCTATCACTGAACCGCCCTGAGCCTTGAAGCAGCTGCAAATAGTCCACGATTAGTAAATCCAGCCCACGCTGGCGCTTAAGCCGACGCGCGCGCGCGGCGAGCTGCCCCACGGCCAGACCGCCAGTCTCGTCAATGTAAAATGGCAGGTTTTGCAGCTCAATCGCAACGTCTCTGATTCTATCGAAGTCAGCCTCATCGATGCCGCCGCGTCGAATTTTGTTAGATGGTATCCTGGTTTGTTCAGCTAGAATACGTGTTGCTAATTGCTCGGCGGACATTTCTAACGAGAAGAAACCGACTACGCCCCCATTAAGAGTTTCTGTATGGCCGTCTGGTCGCACATCTCCCGGCGTAAAGGCTTTCGCGACGTTATAGGCGATGTTGGTAGCAAGCGCGGTTTTGCCCATGCCCGGGCGGCCGGCAAGAATGATCAGATCGGAAGGTTGCAGACCTCCCATCTTCGTATCAAGGTCAATTAGACCTGTCGCCAATCCGGACAGGCTGCCGTCGCGCTGAAAGGCACGCGCCGCCATATCGACAGCCGTGGTGAGAGCTTTAGCAAATTGCTGAAAGCCCGAGTCGTAGCGACCAGTCTCGGCGAGTTGATAAAGCTTGCGCTCCGCCTCCTCTATGTGACTTAACGGCGTTGCTTCGACCGGCGCGTCGTACGCGGTGTTGACCATCTCTTCGCCAATTTGAATGAGGTCTCGGCGAATCGACAGGTCATAGATGAGACGACCATAATCCTCGGCGTTAATGATTGTCGTGGATTCAGCGGCGAGCTTCGCCAAGTATTGGTTAAGCGATAGCCCCTCAATGTCGAGCTCCGGCGGTAGGAATGTCTTCAAGGTGACCGGATTTGCCACCTTGCCCAGTCGAATGAATTCCCCCGCTAGCTCATAAATGCGCTGGTGAATTGGCTCAAAAAAGTGCTTGGGATCGAGAAAATCTGAAACCCGAAAGAACGCCTCGTTATTGATCAGGATCGCGCCGAGCAGTCCTTGCTCAGCCTCGATGCTGTGCGGCGGCGTGCGGATCAGAAGTTCCGTGGCCGCGGTAGGTAGGGGCTTGCGTGCTAGCGAATCGATTGGTGCCATAGTTCAAATCAAGAGGTTCGCGTGTGGCCGATTTGCGGTCGGCCGCTGTCAGGTCGGCTTGGTTGCGATTACTCAACATCTGCGGATTACTCAACGATACAGAACGTCTCGCACTAACTCATTTCCTCGGAGTGACGCTTTGCCTCGTGCCTCCTCATGGAGAGCGGCACGAGCGCGTGCTCGATGAATTCGGGATAGTCCAGCGGGCGTGGCGAGGAAATGCCGATTTCCGGCTTTCCCCGTTACCCACCGCCGCGGTGGATGGCCGCGAAAGGAGCTTGACGAATTTCTTTCAGCAATTTGCCGCCTCACTCGCCGGCGAGGCGCAACGGCGGCGCAAGCTCGGCTTCGAGGTGGCGCAACCGCGCTTCCTCGCGCACGATGTAGTCGCGTGTGGCCGGCGTGACGCCTTTGCGCTTGGTCAATTGGATCTGGAACACGACCATATCGCCCTCGCGGAACGCCATCTCCGAGGAGGCCAGGTAAAATTCCCACATCCGCACGAAGCGCTGGTCGTAGAGCTTCACGACTTCATCGCGATGGGCGAGAAACCGCTCGCGCCACGCTTTCAGCGTTTCCGCATAGTGCAATTGCAGCACTTCGATATCGTTGACGATCAGGCCGGCGCGCTCGATCCGCGGCACAATTTCTGAGAGCGCCGGGATATAGCCGCCGGGGAAGATGTATTTGGCGAGCCACGGATTGGTGACGCCCGGCGGGCTCTTGCGGCCGATCGAGTGCAGCAGCATGACGCCGCCGTCGTGCAAGAGCTGCACGCATTTGCCGAAATAGGCGTCGTAAAAGCCCACCCCGACATGCTCGAACATGCCGACCGAGACGATGCGGTCGAAGCGCCCTTCAACATCGCGGTAATCGAGCAGCCGGAACATCGCTTCGTGCTCGCGGCCGCGCTCCAGCGCCCGTTCCTGCGCGCGCCGATATTGTTCCTCGGACAGCGTGATGCCGGTGACGCGCGCGCCACACATTTCGGCGAGATAGAGCGCAAGCCCGCCCCAGCCGCAGCCGATGTCGAGTACGCTGGCACCGGGCTCTACAAGGAGCTTGGCCGCCAAATGGCGTTTTTTCGCAAGCTGCGCATCGTCGAGCGATACATCGGGTGATTCGAAATAGGCGCAGCTATATTGCTGGTCGGCATCGAGGAACAGCGAATAAAGCCGGCCGTCGAGATCGTAATGATGCGCCACGTTGCGCCGGGCGCGAAACCGCGAATTGAACTGGTGCAGCCGGCGCAACAGATAACGCACCAATCGCGGCGGCGAGGCCCAGCGCGGCAGATCGAGGCCGGGTTGGCGGAACAGAATGGCAAGTACGTCGGCGATCGAGCCGCGTTCGACGACGAAGCTGCCGTCCATATAGGCTTCGCCGAGCTTGAGTTCGGGGTCGAACAGCACGGCGCGCTGCGCTTTCGCACTGGTGAACCGCGCCGCCACCGGCGGGCCGGAGCCGTCGCCGAAAACGTGAGTCTCGCCCGCCGCCGTCGTCAGCCGCAATGAGCCGTAGCGGATAAATCGCCGCAAAAACACTATCAGCAACCGTTCCACAGTCGCCTCCACGCCTGCACCGCCCCTTGGCACGCGCGGGTTCCGCGTCGAACTTTGCGAAACGGGCCGCTCCCGAGCGCTTAAAATTCAGGTGCCGCGCCGGCGGGGTCTTGTCCTTGCCGTCATTAAAACAAAATCGTCCTTGACCAGCAATGCGGCAAGGCCGCCTAGGTGTGGCTCGCCCATGCGGCGCTCGCATTTGGCCGGTTTTCCGGTAAAGCTACCGGATCATCGAGGATTTGAGGGAATCGCGGTGTTTCGAGGTCTTGCGCCGACGCTTGGATTGGCCATGGCACTGGCACTGGCACTGGCGCCGGCGATGGCGCTCGCCCAAGTCAATATCGATCAGGACAAGTCGGCGGCGCAAATTTATGCCGGCGATTGTGCAGCTTGCCACAAGTCCGTCCGCGGCTTGGCGAACGGCCGCGACGCCGGGGCACTCGCTGGGTTCTTGAGCGAGCACTACACGGCGAGCGCCAAAGAGGCGGCGGCGGTGGCTGCCTATGTGCTTGCCAGTGGGGGCGGGGTCGGCCGTGCCGCGCTGCCGCGCGGCCAGCCGCAGGGCGAGGGGTCACGCGCTACGGCCGAGCAGCCGAAAAGCCACGAGGCGCGCCGGCCGGAACGGTCCGAAGAAAAACCCGCAGCCAAGCCGGAACTGGAACGCCGCGCCGCCGCCGAGCCTGGCCGGCCCGGCTTGGCCCGCGGATCATTGCCCGACCGCCGCGGGCCTGGGGCGACCAGGACGCGAGGGCGAACCAAGCCGGTCGAAGAGGCGAAGCCGGCCCAAGAGGCTAAGCCGGCTGAAGAGGCGAAGCCGGCCGAAACGGCCACGCCTTCTCCTGCTTCTTCCGCCCCTGAGGCCAAAACTGCGGTCGCCGCCCCACCTGCGTCGGAGACGCCTAACCCGCAGGTCCATCCGGCAGAGAGCCGGGAGCCCGCAGCCGCGCCGCCGCAGCCAGCCGCTGCAACGCCGCCGCCACAGCCAGCAGAGGCCGCGCCGGTCACCAGGGACAATATTCCCGACTGAATTCGCGCCCGGTCAGGTCTGACCGGCGTCCGCCGAATTTGCCGGCGGTTGCTCCTCGCTTTCGCGCGCGCGCCGCGATTCGGCAGCCTCGGGCTCGAAAAACGCTTCGGCGGCAGCCGCGGCGGCTTCGGCCTCGGTCGGCTCTTCGCGCCGCTGCGTCACATCCTCGCCCCGCACGATCCGTTCCGCCTCGTCGTTGTTGCGCGCGACAATGACGGTGATCGCGGTTTCGATTTCCGGGTGCAGCGCCAGCGGTACGGCATGCTGACCGATCGTCTTGATCGGCGTATTGAGCGCGATTTGATTGCGATTGATCGGAAAGCCGGCCTCGGTGATCAGGCGCACGAGATCGCGCGGCGATACCGAGCCGAACAGCTGGCCCGCTTCGGACGCCTGGCGCAGCACCGTAAAACTCTTGCCGTTGAGTTTGTCGGCAACGCCGGCAGCGTCGTTCTTCATGGCGAGCGAGCGCGCCTGAAGATCGGTCTTCATGGTTTCGAACCGGGTTCGGTTCTCGTCGGTGGCGCGCAACGCCTTGCCACGCGGCAACAGGAAATTGCGGGCAAAGCCGTCCTTGACGCGCACCACATCGCCCATCTGGCCAAGCCTGGCGACGCGTTCGAGCAGGATCACTTCCATGTCGGCCTCTCCTTGCCGATCAGCGGATCACGTAGGGCAACAGCCCAAGAAAGCGCGCACGCTTGATCGCCTGGGCGAGCTCGCGCTGCCGCTTTGCGGAAACCGCGGTGATGCGGCTCGGCACGATCTTGCCGCGCTCCGAAACGAACCGCTGCAGCAGCTTGACATCCTTGTAGTCGATTTTCGGTGCGTTCGCGCCGGAGAACGGGCAGCTCTTGCGGCGCCGAAAAAAGGGTCGGCGTCCGCCGCCCATTTGAGGGGACATGGCCATGGCTATTGCTCCGTCGCAGGTTCGGCTTCTTCATCGCGCGGCCGGCGCTCGCGGTCGCGTGGACGCTCGCCGCGCTCACCACGCTCGCCGCGTTCACCACGATCGCCGCGCTCGCCACGGTCAAACCGATCGCCGCGGTCGCCGCGCCGTTCCTCGCGGTCGCGATCGCGCTCGGCGCGGCGCATCATGGCGGACGGGCCCGCCTCGTGCTCTTCAACCCGGATGGTCAAGTAGCGCAGCACGTCTTCGTTGAGCCGCTCCAGCCGCTCGATCTCGTTGATCGCCGCCGACGGCGCATCGAGGTTCATTAGGGTGAAATGCGCCTTGCGGTTCTTGCGTAGGCGGTAGGAGAGCGATTTAACGCCCCAATATTCGGTCTTGGCAACCGAACCGCCAAGGTTCTCGACGACGCCTTTGAGTTGCCCGGTCAATTCCTCGACCTGCTGCGCGCTAGCGTCCTGGCGCGCAAGATAAACGTGTTCGTAGAGCGGCATGGCTGCCCTTTCCCAAATCCCATAGCTCACCCCGGCGCCAAGCCCCTCGAGCCCTTCGGGAAAGGCTCGAATGCTCTGAAGGCGGGGACACCGGACGCCGGACCATCACGGCCCTACCGCGTTTGCCTGCGCGGCCGTCCGTTCAGCCCCCGGCCAGGGTCGAGCGGAAGCGGGACATATACGCAGGCGGTGCGGAAAGGCAAGCGGCCGTGCCGGACCCGAGCGGACGATTGACGCCTTTAACCCTCAGACACGCCTTCGCTTCGGCTGCGCCGCGTCCTGGATCATTTCGGCAAGCCGTACCGCAAGCTCGATCGCTTCGCGCATTTGGCTGGCGCCGACGCTTTGCGCCGCGGGCGGCGCGTTGCGCAGCTTCTGCACGCGGGCCAGCAGGGCTTGCAGGTTTTGCTCCAAGAGCTTTTGCCGGAATACAACATCCGCGCGCGCGCGCAAGAGATCCGCGTCGGTAACCGGTGCAAAGGCCGCCATTACAATGACCCGCGCACATCCAATGGGGCCGTAGCTCCCGCTGGCTCAGCTTACGAGTTTACCGTTGTCGCTTTCTTACCCGCTGCGCCGCGGTCAAGCGCCGGGACTCCGCCGGCCTTGACAGGGCTGCCATCGCGGTATCTTTCGCCGCTTTCCACGAGGCAGAAAGGCCGATGGCGGTCGCATTCGTCTTTCCCGGCCAGGGCAGTCAAACGGTCGGCATGGGCAAGCCGTTGGCCGATGCCTTCGCACCCGCGCGCCGCGTGTTTGCCGAGGTGGACGAGGCTTTGGGTGAGCCGCTCAGCGAGACGATCTGGAATGGTCCTGCCGACAAGCTGACCCTCACCGAGAACGCCCAGCCTGCGCTGATGGCAGTGTCGCTGGCGACGATGCGGGTGCTCGAGGCCGAGGCCGGGCTCGACCTTGCCCGCGATGCCAAATTCGTCGCCGGCCACTCGCTCGGCGAATACTCGGCGCTGGCCGCCGCCGGCGCGCTGTCGATCGCGGATGCCGCAAGACTCTTACGCATTCGCGGCCGCGCCATGCAGAAGGCGGTGCCGGTCGGCGCCGGCGCCATGGCGGCTTTGGTCGGTGCCGAGTTTGCCGCCGCCGAGTCAATCGCCGCCGCAGCGGCTGACGCCGGGGTGTGCGCCGCCGCGAACGACAATGGCGGCGGCCAAGTCGTCTTGTCCGGCGACAAGATTGCGGTCGAACGCGCGATCGAAATTGCCAAAGCGCGCGGCGTCAAACGGGTGATGCTGCTGCCGGTGTCCGCCCCGTTCCATTGCGCCTTGATGCGGCCGGCCGCCGACGCCATGGCCGAGGCGCTCGGCAAAATCGCCGTCAAGCCGCCGCGCGTGCCGCTGATCGCCAATGTGCTGGCGCGGCCGGTCACCGAGCCGGCCGATGTCGTGCGCGCGCTGGTCGAGCAAGTGACCGGCACCGTGCGCTGGCGTGAATCGGTTCTCTACATGGCGCAGAATGGCGTCACCGCGTTCTATGAAGTCGGCGCCGGGCGGGTGCTGAGCGGGTTGATCAAGCGCATCGCTGAAGGAGCCGAGGCATCGCCGATCGGCACGCCCGACGATGTTGCCCGCTTCAAGGTTTTACGCGGTTGAGCGCGTTCGTCGCCAACGAGGAAGACAAGAGCGGAAGGTCATTGCGGAGCGAAGAGGGGCACATGTTCGATCTCGGCGGCAAGGCCGCGTTGATCACTGGAGCGACCGGACCGATCGGCGGCAGCATCGCGCGCATGCTGCATGGCCAGGGCGCGACCGTCGCCATTTCCGGCACGCGGCGCGAAGTGCTTGACCGCCTCGCCGCCGAACTCGGCGCGCGCGTCCACGTGCTGCCGTGCAATCTCGCCGACGCCGCGCAGACCGACGCGCTCGTCCCGCAGGCCGAGCAGGCGATGGGCCAGCTCGACATTCTGGTCGCCAATGCCGGGCTGGCGCGCGACAATCTGTTGGTGCAGTTGCGCGATGAGGATTGGGATCGGGTCATCGCCGTCAATCTGTCGGCGACGTTCCGGCTGACGCGCGCGGCGGTGCGCGGCATGATGCGCCGCCGCTTCGGCCGCGTCATCGCCATCACGTCGGTGGTGGGGACAACCGGCAATCCGGGCCAGGCCAATTACGTCGCTGCCAAAGCCGGCATTGCCGGCATGATCAAGGCGGTGGCGCTGGAATATGCCAAGCGCGGCGTCACGGCCAATTGCGTGGCGCCGGGTTTCATCCTCACACCGATGACTGAAAAGCTCAACGACAAGCAGCGCGAGGCCATCCTGGCGAAGGTCCCGGCCGGCCGCGCCGGAACCCCCGAGGAGGTCGCAGCGGCCGTGCTCTTCCTCGCCGCCAACGAGGCCGCCTACGTGACCGGCCAGACGCTCCACGTCAACGGCGGAATGGCAATGATCTGAAGGGAGTGCAATGCAACGGGCGCGGTGCGGCCGCGCTGGCCAACGCGGGGGAAGTATGGTAACCGACCGCCATCGGGCTCGGGGAACCTGAAAGCCGGAGAGCGGGGCAACAACGGTCCGCCTCTGATCGGTGTCGACCCGCG
>JASHSE010000115.1 GCA_030036975.1 Xanthobacteraceae bacterium
ACGCCGATCGGCCGGCCCGCCATCTGCGCGGTGATCGGCAAGCCTTCGGCGCGCGCCTCGTGCACCGCCTTGATCAGCCGGCGCCAGCGCTGTGGATCGGTGTAGCGGTCGGTGAGCAGGAACCACACCGGGCGTCCGGTCTTGCGCGCCTGCTTGCGCATCCAGCGCAGCTCGAATTCCTCGTCGTCGAAATCCGAGTTCATGCCGAACGCGCCGGTGCCGGTGATGCCGAGCGCCGCGCCGATGCCGAGCAGTTCATGATCGTCGGCGTCGCGCGACGGCACCAGTTCGCCGTCCGGCGTCTTGTGCGAATCGGTGCGCGAGGTGGTGAAGCCGAACGCGCCTGAGCGCAGCGCCTCGACGGTGAGCCGGCGCATCTCGGCGATGTCGTCTCCCGTCGCCGGCTCGCGGCGGACGGCACGGTCGCCCATCACATAGACGCGGGTCGGCAGGTGCGCGGCCTGGGCGCAAATGTCGATGGCGCGCGGATGGCGCTCCAGCGCGTCCATGAACTGCGGAAAGCTCTCCCATTCCCAGGACAGGCCGGCCGACAGCACCGGATTGGGAATCTCTTCGACGCCCTCCATCAGATCCATCAGCGCGCCGCGATGCCCCTTCTTCACCGGCGCGAAGCCGACGCCGCAATTGCCGAACATCACGGTGGTGACGCCGTGCCAGGACGACGGCGTGATCAGCGGATCCCACATCGCCTGGCCGTCGTAATGGGTGTGGACATCGACCCAGCCGGGCGTGACAAGAAGGCCGGTGGCGTCGATCTCGCGCTTGCCGGGCGCCTCCTTGCCGCCGACGCCGGCGATGCGGCCGCCGGCAATCGCCACGTCGCCGCTGAACGGCGCTTTGCCGGTGCCGTCGACGATTGTGCCGCCGCGAATGACGATGTCATGCATGGACCGCTCCTTGATCGCAATCGCGCCATAATAACGCATTTTGAGAATGGGCGCGCGCTGGCGTTGACAATACATAACTCAAAAGTTATGGATTGACCATGGCCTCGGCGAATGAACTGTTCGCGAGCCTCGGCGATTCGACGCGCCGCGCGATCTTCGAGCGGCTCTGTCGCGCGGGCGAACAGACGGTGTGGATGCTGACCGAACAGGCCGGCGTTTCGCAGCCGGCCGTGTCAAAGCACCTCGCCGTGCTCAAGCATTGCGGACTGGTCCACGACCGACGCCGCGGCCGCGAGGTGCATTACAGCGCCAAGCCGCAAGCGCTGTCGCCGCTGATCGACTGGATGAATCTCTATGCCGGCTTCTGGCGTGAACGCTTCGATCGGCTGGAAGACGTTCTTAAAAGGATGGACCAATGACCAGCACTGAAGCTGCGACGCAAACGCGCTCCGTCGTCATCGAACGCGAGATGGCTTTTCCGCCGGACAAGATCTGGCGCGCGCTCACGCAAGGTCCGCTGCTCGAAGAGTGGCTGATGAAAAATGATTTCCAGCCGCGCGTCGGCCACAAGTTCAACTTTCGCGGCGACTGGGGCGCCGTCGACTGCCAGGTGCTGACGGTCGAGCCGAACAAAACGCTGTCGTACACCTGGGCGGCCTATGGGCTGGAGAGCGTCGTCACGTGGACTCTCACCCCGGCCGGCAAGGGCACCCACCTGCGCATGGAGCAGTCGGGCTTCCGGCCGGATCAAGAGCAGGCCTATCAGGGCGCCAAGGGCGGCTGGCAGAGGTTCTTTGCCGCCCTCGAACAGGTCTTGGCGCGGATCGCCTGAAGCGGGATGAAGTAAGCTCGATTCAGTCCATCGTCATTGCGAGTTCCGCACCGGCCTTTCGGCCGCCCCTGATTGTATGAAAGTTTGTCTGTAAGAGGCGGCTGATTTTCACTTTCTTCCCAGAAGCGAAGCGATGAAGCAATCCAGAACGGCGGCGCCGCACTGGATTGTTTCGCTTCCGCCTTCGCGCTGCGCGCTTCGGCGTGACTCAAGCCGCGCCGGAGCTCGCGCAGCGAGCGTAGGGCGGGTCGCTCGCAATGACGAGCGACCGGATCGACCTAAATTCATCCTGCTTTAAAGCTCTCAGGCCACCGGTCCCGGCGGCTTGCTGATCGGCTGCGGTGGATAGTTCTTTTTGACCAGGCCGCCCCACAATTGCAGGACGGTGCGCATGCCTTCCGACAGGTCGCGGGTGATCGGCATCGCCAGCGTGCTCTCGTCGAAATACGACGGCGCAATCAAGGTCAGCACCTGATCGATGGCGCCTTCGACGCGCGCACGGTCGCCGAGCGGAACGAACTTCAGCATGACCGGGAAGATCATGTCATAGAGATAGAGGATGTTGTTGTAGACGAAGTTCCAGGCATTGGCCGGATCATAGGGCTTGGCCGGAGGAGGGGGCGAGTTCCAAAGCTTGATGAAGTCATCGACAAAGCGGTCATCGTTGGCGAACACGCGAACCGTAGCGAACATCGCGGTGCCGACCTCGTCGAACGAGCCCGGCGGCACCGGCTGCGGCTGCCCGGGGAGATAGGGATAGAACACGAGGGAGGGGAACCCCCGGCCGGCAGCGGCAATCTCGACAGTGACGTTCCCGTTGCTGTCCGATTGCAGCACCGTGGCGTTAGTCTGCACTTGGTTTCCGGCATCGGTCGTCACCGTGACCACTGTCGGCGTGCCATTGGTGAAATTCACCACTTGGTTCGTGGCGCCCTTCGAAATCGCGTCAGTCGGACCGGCCAGCGCGTCGGGCGGATTGTATTTGAGGATGAGCACCTTCACGCCGGCTGCCGGCAAGCCGAAGTTCTTGACGCTGATCGTGAAGGCGGTCTTCTCGCCTACCTCGAGATAGAGGCTGCGCCGATCGGTCTGTGCGGTGAGCGGCTGTTCGAGCGCCACCACGGTCGTGTTGGCCTTGGCATATATCGGATTTCCAT
>JASHSE010000116.1 GCA_030036975.1 Xanthobacteraceae bacterium
GTTGGCGTATTGCCGCCGCAGCTGGTCGTAGCCCTTGCGGCCGACGCAGAAGAACTTGACCTCCCTGCCTTCGGCCATCAGCGCGATGGCGCGCTCGCGCGCATGGCGCACGATCGCGGTGTTGAACGGACCGCACAGGCCGCGCTCGGCGGTGCACACCAGAAGCAAATGAACCTGATCGCTGCCGCTGCCGCGCAGCAGTCGCGGCGCCGTCTCCAGGTTGCCGACCGCGGCGGCAATATTGCCGAGCACCTTCTCCATGCCGGTGGCGTAAGGCCGCGCCGCCTCGGCCGCCGCCTGGGCGCGACGCAATTTAGACGCCGCAACCATCTGCATGGCCTTGGTGATCTTCTGCGTCGCCTTGGTGGCGGCGATGCGGTTGCGCAGGTCTTTGAGCGACGGCATTTAGGCCTCTATTCCGTCATCCTGAGGCGGCCGCGCGGAGCGCGGCCCTCGAAGGATGCGGCTGCGGCGTCCGGGCCGTCGCCCTTCGAGGCTCGCTGCGCTCGCACCTCAGGGTGACGGTCCATAACATCAGGCAAAAGTCTTGGCGTAGCGGTCGACCACGCCCTTGAGCTTGCCGGCGGTGGCGTCGTCGAGATCGCGCGAGTCGCGGATCGAACTGAGAATATCAACGTGCTGGCCGCGCAATGCGCCGAGGAGGCCGTCCTCGAAAGCGCGCACCCGCTCGACCGGCAGCGGGTCGAGATAGCCGTTGACGCCCGCATAGATGACGCAGACCTGCTCCTCCATCTTCAGCGGCGAAAACTGCGGCTGCTTGAGGAGTTCGGTCAGGCGCGAGCCGCGATTGAGCAGCCGCTGCGTGGTGGCGTCGAGATCGGAGCCGAACTGCGCGAACGCCGCCATCTCGCGGTATTGCGCCAGCTCGCCCTTGATGCGGCCGGCGACCTTCTTCATCGCCTTGGTCTGCGCCGCCGAGCCGACGCGCGACACTGAAAGGCCGACGTTCACCGCCGGCCGGATGCCCTGATAGAACAGGTCGGTCTCGAGGAAGATCTGGCCGTCGGTAATGGAAATGACGTTGGTCGGAATGTAGGCCGACACGTCGTTGGCCTGGGTTTCAATCACCGGCAGCGCAGTGAGCGAACCGGCGCCGTTGTCGTCGTTCATCTTGGCGGCGCGCTCAAGCAGGCGCGAGTGCAGATAGAACACGTCGCCCGGATAGGCTTCGCGGCCCGGCGGCCGGCGAAGCAAGAGCGACATCTGCCGATAGGCCACGGCCTGCTTCGACAAGTCGTCATAGATGATCACCGCGTGCATGCCGTTGTCGCGGAAATACTCGCCCATGGCGCAGCCGGAAAACGGCGCCAGAAACTGCATCGGTGCCGGATCGGACGCGGTGGCGGCAATCACGATCGAGTAGTCGAGCGCGCCGTTTTCCTCCAGCACCTTGACGAACTGCGCGACGGTGGAGCGCTTCTGGCCGACCGCCACATAGACGCAGTACAGCTTGATTTTCTCGTCGCCCGAAGCGTTGAGCGGCTTCTGATTGAGGATGGTGTCGAGCGCGATCGCGGTCTTGCCGGTCTGCCGGTCGCCGATGATCAATTCGCGCTGGCCGCGGCCGATCGGGATCAATGCGTCGATCGCTTTCAGGCCGGTCGCCATCGGCTCGTGCACCGATTTGCGCGGGATGATGCCGGGCGCCTTGACGTCGACGCGCGACTTGTGGTCGGCCTTGATCGGCCCCTTGGCATCGATCGGATCGCCCAGTGCATCGACCACGCGGCCGAGCAAGCCCTTGCCGACCGGAACCTCGACGATGGCGCGGGTGCGCTTGACGGTTTGGCCTTCCTTGATCTCGCGGTCGGTGCCGAAAATAACGATGCCGACATTGTCGGATTCCAGGTTGAGCGCCATGCCGCGCACGCCGCTCTCGAACTCGACCATCTCGCCCGACTGCACGTTGTCGAGGCCGTAGACGTGGGCGATGCCGTCGCCGACCGAGAGCACCTGGCCGACTTCCGAGACCTCGGCCTCCTGGCCGAAATTCTTGATCTGCTCCTTGAGGATGGCGGAGATTTCCGCGGCGCGGATATCCATTATCGGGCCTCTTTCATCGCCTGCCGGATGGCATTGAGCTTGGTGCGCAGCGAGGTGTCGACCATGCGGCTGCCGAGCTTGACCACGAGCCCGCCGAGGATCGCCGGCTCGATCTTGACGCGCAGATCGATGGTCTTGCCGCTGACCGCCTTGAGCGTGCTCTTCAACGCGGCAACGTGGTCGTCCTTGAGCGCTTCCGCAACCGTGACCTCGGCGGTCGCCTCGCCCTTTTGGTCGGCGACCAGATCACGGAACGCCTTGAGCATGTCGCGGACCGCGAACAAGCGGCGGTTCGTCGTGACGAGTTTCAGAAACTTCTCAGCAAGGCCGCCGATGCCGGCGCGCTGCAGCACCGCCGACAGCGCGTGGCGCTGCTCGGCGGCCGAGAACACCGGGCTGCGAATGAGCCGCAGCAGGTCCGCGCTCTCGGCGATCAGTGCATCGAAACGATCGAGATCCGCCTTGACCGCGTCGATCGCATTCGCCTCGCGCGCCAGCTCGAACAACGCCGTCGCATAGCGCCCCGCCATGCCCGATACGATGGTTGGTTCTGCCGCCACTTTGGTCTGCACTCGCGTCATCGGGGGCACTTTCGCAAGGACGCAGCCGGCGCTGGGGAACCGGCGCAAGCCCCTTGGGATCAAGCCCTTGGGAATTGTGCGGGATTTTTGACTTAAGGGCAGCGGAATGCCCCAAGAAACGCAAAAAGAACCCGCAAAAATCGCGGCGTTGCTAACATAGGGCGCTAGCGGGCGCAACATCGCGGAACGGCGGCGGAATTCGCTCGACCGGCGCGTTGCGCGGCGGCCGAATTCAGGCCGACGCCGCCGCGTGACCCCGGATCACGTCCAAAAATTCCTCGCCGTATTGCCGCAGCTTGGCCTCGCCGACGCCATGCACCGCGGCCATGTCGACCAGGCTCTGCGGCTTGCGCTTGGCCATGTCGAGCAGCGTCTTATCGGGAAACACCACATAGGCGGCGACGCGCAGCGCCCTGGCGAGTTCCAAGCGGCGGCGGCGCAGCGCCTCGAACAAGGCGGGATCGCCCGGCGCGCCATCGTCAAGCACGGCCGCATTGGCCGCATTGGCGGCGGCGCGTGCGGCCTTGCGGCCGGCCTTGAGGACGTCTTTGCGCAACGTGAACTTGTCGGCGCCCTTGAGCACGCGGCGGCCCGCATCGGTCATGCGCCAGGTGCCGTAGCCGGTGACGTCGAGCGCGATGATGCCGGCGCCGTACAATTGGCGGAAAATCGAACGCCACTGCTTTCTGTCGTGTTCCCGGCCGACGCCGAACGTCGGCAGGCGGTGGTGGCCGAATTTCTCCACCGCTTCGCTGCGTTCGCCGACGAGCACGTTGGTCAGGTGCTCGGTGCCGAACCGTTCGCCGGTGCGGATCATCGCCGACAACGCCTTCTGCGCCGCGATGGTGCCGTCGATCAATTGCGCGCCGTCGCAGCAAAAATCGCAGTTGCCGCACGGCTCCGCGGTCTCGGCGAAATACGCAAGCAGGGTTTGCCGCCGGCAACGCGGCGACTCGCACAGCGACACCAGCGCATTGAGCCGCTGGCGGTCGACGCGCTTCTGCTCCTCGCTCGCCTCACCGTCGTCGATCTGCAGGCGGCGCAGGCGGATGTCGGCCATCGAATAGAGCGTCAGCGTGTCGGCCGGCAGCCCGTCGCGGCCGGCGCGGCCGATCTCCTGATAATAGCTCTCGATATTGGCCGGCATGTCGGCATGCAGCACGAAGCGGACGTCGGGCTTGTCGATGCCCATGCCGAACGCGACCGTGGCAACGACCACGACGCCGTCCTCCTGCAGGAACGCGTCCTGATGGCGCGAGCGCGCGGCCGCCTCCATGCCGGCGTGATACGGCAGCGCCTTGATGCCGGCCTCCGCCAGATACGCGGCGATCTGCTCGGTCTTGCGCCGCGAGGCGCAATACACGATGCCGCTTCGGCCGCGGTGCGTTGCGACGAAATCAACGATCTGGCTGCGGCTGCCGATCTTGGCCTGCATCGCCAGCCGCAGATTGGGCCGGTCGAAGCCGTGCACGAAAACGTCCGGCGGGCGGTTGAACAGCTTGGCCAAAATATCTGCACGCGTCGCCGCATCGGCAGTCGCGGTAAACGCAACCGTCTGGACTTCGCCGAGCGCCGCCCGCGCTTTGCCGAGCGCGGCGTATTCGGGGCGAAAATCGTGGCCCCATTGCGAGATGCAATGCGCCTCGTCGACGGCCAGCATGGCAATCTTCGCGCGTTTGAGAGGATCGAAGGTTTCCGCCTTGGCAAGCCGCTCGGGCGAGACGTAGACGAGCCGCAATTCGCCGCGGGCGATACGATCAAAAATGGCGCGGTTGTCGCGCGGGTCGTTCGCCGAGTTCAACGCCGCCGCCGCGATCCCGTAGCCGCGAAGCTGCGCCACCTGATTGCGCATCAGCGCAATCAGCGGCGACACCACGACGGTGAGGCCGTCGCGCAACAGCGCCGGCAACTGATAGCACAGCGACTTGCCGCTGCCGGTCGGCATGATGGCGAGCACGTCGCGGCCAGCCAAAACCGCGGCAACGATGTCGGCCTGGCCGGGCCGGAAGTCGGCAAAGCCGAACGTCGTGCGCAGCGCGTGTTGTGCAGCCGTCAGGCCTGACATGACGATACCCCGCGCATCGTTCTAACTTTGTTCCGCGAGCGCCGCAATGCAATAGCCGCAGCCGTGTCGTGAACCAACCCGTCCTTGCGCGTGCGCCGACGGTGATGCAGGTTGCGCGTTCACAACACGCTCCTTCCTCATGTCCACTGCCGGGAATTTCGCAGCCGGCCCTTCGCGCGGCCGGCTGCTTCGACTCATGTTCGTGCTGTTTCTGGCCGGCGTCGCGACGCGCATGACGATTCTCGCCATGCCGCCGGTGATCCCGCTGGTGCACGACGAATTGCACATGTCGGAGACGCAAGTCGGCCTTCTCGTCGGCCTGCCGCTGGCGCTGTTTGCCATCGCGGCGGTGCCGGGCTCGCTCTTGATCGCGCGGATCGGCGCCCAGCTCGCGGTGCTGGTCGGCATGCTGATCGCCGGCGTGGCGAGCGGAGCGCGCGGCGCGGCGATCGACATCGCGACACTCTACGCCGCGGTCATTGCCACCGGCTTGGGCGTCGCCATCATGCAGCCCGGCATGCCGACCCTGGTGCGCGAATGGCTGCCCGGCCGGGTCGCGCTCGGCACCATCGCCTACACCAGCGGCATGCTGATCGGCGCGACCATCTCGTCGGCGACGACGATCCCCTACGTGCTGCCCGCCTTCGGCGGGTCGTGGCGCGCCGACTTGATGTTTTGGGCGGTGCCGGCGCTGCTTATCGCTCCGGTATTCCATCTGCTCAGCCCGTCGCGCACAGACCGGCAAACCGCGCCGATAGCGACCGGCGGCCGCTGGTGGCCGGACTGGAACAAGCCGCTGACCTGGCTCATCGGGGTGACGCTCGGCTGCAACAACAGCGCGTTTTTCGGCACCAACGCCTTCATCGGCGACTATCTGGCCAGCCAAGGCAAAGCGCAGTTGTTTGGTCCGGCGGTGGGTTGGCTCAACGGCCTGCAGATGGTGGCACCGTTCATCCTGCTCGTCATGGCAGACCGGCTGGAGCGCCGCGCCTGGCCGTTTCTGGTGTTCGGTCCGCTCCTGCTCGCAGCCTTCATGACCTTCATCTTCGCGCAATCCGATGTCGCGCTCCTGGTCGCGGCCGGCATGGTGGGCCTGACCACCGCCATGACCTTTGCGCCGGCGTTGGCGCTGCCGGCGATCCTGAGCGCGCCGGGCGACGTGTCGCGCACCTCGGCGGGCATGTTCACGATCAGCTATAGCTGCGGCATTGCCGTGCCGACGATCAGCGGCGCGCTCTGGGATCTGACCGGCAGGCCGTGGACGGCATTTTTGCCGCTGTGCGTTTGCGCAGCGACGCTGACCGTTTTGGGCGCGATCGTGGCGCGGCAGCCGGCACCGACCGAGAAAGCCGCCGGCCGATGATGCCACGCGACAGTCTGCGGCACCGCATGGCCCGCTTGCAGCGGCGAGAATCGCGGCCCATTGCGTTTGCGGATTTGCTATAGCGGCAGGGAGGCGACGAAAGCCATGACCACGCGATCGAAAAAAGCGGCACCGCGCAAGCGGGCATCCAAGCGGCCCATGCTGCCGCACGAGCGCCTCGCCTACTCGCCGATCATCGAGCGGCCGCCGCTGAAATTGCCGAACGGCGCCCGCATGGCGGTATGGGTCATTGTCAACGTCGAGGAATGGGACGCCACCCAGCCGATGCCGCGCACCGTGATCACGCCGCCGGCCGGCGGCGCACCGATGCCGGACGTGCCGAACTGGGCCTGGCACGAATACGGCAACCGCGTGGGCTTTTGGCGCTTCGTGAAAGTCTTCGACGAGTTCACCATTCCGGGAGTTATTTGCATCAACGGTTCGGCGCTTGCCGCCTATCCTCAGATCGTACGCGCGGCGGTCGAGCGCAATTGGGAGTTCGTCGGCCACGGTTTCACCCAGCGCAGCATGCAGAAGGTGCCGGACGAGCGCGCCGACATCCGCAAGGTCCGCGACATCATCACCAAGGCGACCGGTAAACCGCCGCGCGGCTGGCTCGGGCCCGGCCTGACCGAGACCTGGGTCACGCCCGACCTGCTGGCCGAGGAGGGCTACGATTACGTCGCCGACTGGGTGCTCGATGATCAGCCGGTGTGGCTGAAGACCCGCACCAAGCCGATCATCAACGTGCCGTATACGCAGGAGTGCAACGACGTCGCCATGATGCTGATCCAGCATCACCCCGCACCGGAATATTGCGAGCGCGCGCTCGACCAGTTCGAACAGATTTACGCCGAGGCGGCCGATTCGGCGCGCGTCATGGCGCTGTCGGTGCATCCCTACATCATGGGCGCGCCGCATCGCGTCAAATACTTCCGCCGCATCTTCGAAGAGATCCGCAAAAAGTCCGACGTGCTGTTCTGGACCGGCGGCCAGATCGTCGACTGGTATTTACGCGAAGGGCCAAAAGCGCCGTGACGTATTGGCCGCCGAAAAATCCGTGAGGAATCCCGAGCAATCACCCAATGCCGCCGCCGGCGATCCCGGCGCGCGGTTGATGCTGGCTGCGTTGTGCGTCGTGTGGGGCTTGACCTGGCCGCTCATGCGGATTGCGCTGAACGAAGTGCCGCCGTTCACCATGCGCACGATCAGCGTCTTCGTCGGGGGCGTGATGCTGTTCGTAATCTGCGCCGTCAAGCGCCGCAGCCTGCACATTCCGGGCGCAAAAGGCTGGGCGCACGTCGCCATTGCGTCCATGCTCAATGTCGCGAGCTTCAGCGTGTTTTCGACGTTCGCCCAGCTCAGTGCGGCAACGTCGCGGGTGGCGATCCTCTCCTACACGATGCCGATCTGGGCGGTGATATTGGCCTGGATTTTTCTGCGCGAGCGGCCGACCGGGATGCAGCCGATCGCCATCGGGCTGTGCGCCGCCGGGCTTGCGGTGCTGATCTATCCGCTGGCCGAGACCAGAATTCCGATCGGCATTTTGC
>JASHSE010000117.1 GCA_030036975.1 Xanthobacteraceae bacterium
ATCGCGGGAAGAGCTCTTCGGACACGACCAAGAGCCGCGCCCGACTGTCCTCGAGCATGAAGCAGTAATCATCCTCGGTGAGAAGCGTATTGACCGGCACCGCGACCACGCCGGCTTTGATGGCGCCGAGAAACGCGGTCGGCCAGTCGATGGTGTCGGTGAGGCAGATGAGGATGCGCTCCTCGCGGCGGATGCCGAGCGCCCGCAGCGCATGGCCGAAGCGTTCGACGCGTTCGGCAAGCGCGCCATAGCTCAGCTTACCGCGGGGATCGATGTAGGCGGTTTTGCGGCCGCGGCCGGCGTCGAGATTGCGCTTGAGGATATCGGCGGCGAAATTGTAGTCGCGCGGCAGGGCGTCAACAGGCGCGCCTGGCGCGAGGCTCGGCTCGGCGACGTTCATCGGGCGTTTCCTGTTCTGACTTCTCGTTGACCTGGTAGGGCTCCGCCCCGCCTTGCATCGCGAGGCATTATGCCGATGGCAAAACCTGCCGCAATATTATAGGCCTTTTGTCGCGTCCTTCGTACGGCTCTTGCCGGCAACGACCAACCGGAGTCCATCATGCTGTTCAGCCGCGACCGCATCCTCACCACGCATGTCGGCAGCCTGCCGCGCAACGAGCGGCTCTCCGACCTTTTGGTGCGCCAGGAGGAGGGCGGCGGCTACGATGCCAAGGCGCTTGCCGCCGAGATGGACAAGGCGGTACGGCACGTGGTCGAGAAGCAGGTCGAAGCCGGCATCGACATCGGCAATGACGGCGAGCAGCGCCGCATCGGCTTCCAGACTTACGTGCCGCAGCGCATGGCCGGCTTTGCCGGTGTATCGAAGCGCCGGCGCGGCCGCGAGTTCGAGGAATTTCCCGAGCTCTTGAGCTATTTGATGCGGCGCTTCCCCAATCCGCCAAAGAGCCAGCAGGGCGCCCCCGAGGCACAGGCCGAGCTCAGATATCGCGACCTTGCGCCCATTACCGAGGAGACGGCCGGCTTCAACCGCATCGCCGACGAACTGCACGCGTTTTCCGAGCGGTTCATGACCGCGGCCTCGCCCGGCATCATTTCGACCACCATGCTCAACGCCTATTACGAATCGCACGACGCCTATCTCGATGCCGTCGCGCGTGAGATGAAGAACGAATACCAGGCGATCCACAAAGCCGGACTCGTGCTGCAGATCGATGCGCCCGACCTCGCCATGGATCGCACCATGATGTATCGCGACCTGTCGGATGCCGACTTCGTCAAGCGCTGCGAGCGGCACGTCGCGGCGATCAACAAGGGTATCGAGGGCATCCCGCGCGAGCGCGTGCGGCTGCATGTCTGCTACGGCAATTGGGAAGGCCCGCACATTCACGACGTGGCGCTGGAAAAGATTCTTCCCGCGCTCTATCAGGCCAAGGTCGGCGCGCTGTCGATCGAGTTTTCCAATCCGCGGCATGCCCACGAATATGCGGCGCTCAAGCGCGTGCCGTTGCCGGCCGAGATGATCCTCATTCCCGGCGTGGTCGAGACCACCAGCAATTTCGTCGAGCACCCCGAAGTGGTGGCGCGCCGGATCGAGGAGGCGGTGGCGGCGGTCGGCGACCGCGAGCGCGTCATCGCCTCGACCGATTGCGGCTTCGGCACCTTCACCCGCCGCGAATGGGTGATCGAGCCGGTAGTGTGGCTGAAGCTTGCGGCGATCCGTCAAGGCGCCGACATCGCCTCGGCGCGATTGTGGGGCAGGAGGGCCGCATGAGGTGTTATATCCGCTTGTCCCTGCGAAAGCGGGGACCCAGAACTGGATTCCCGCTTGCGCGGGAATGAGCGGAATTTGTTTGCACTCTAACAAGCAGGACCAAAATCGTGATCGATCTCTACACCTGGACGACGCCGAATGGTCGCAAGGCCTCCATCGCGCTCGAGGAAATGGGGCTGCCATACACCGTGCATGCCGTCGACATCGGCAAGGACGAGCAGTTCAAGCCGGAATTTCTGAAAATCAGCCCGAACAATCGCATCCCGGCGATTGTCGACCGCGACAACGGCATGAGTTTGATGGAGTCCGGCGCAATCCTCATCTATCTCGGCGACAAGACCGGCAAGCTGTTGCCGAAATCCGGCGAGGCGCGCTACCGCACGCTGGAATGGCTGATGTGGCAGATGGGCGGCCCCGGCCCGATGTTCGGCCAGGTGCATCACTTCGTCAAATACAACAAGGGCAAGGCGCCTTACGCCGAGGAGCGCTATCTGAAGGAGGCGCACCGGCTCTATGGCGTGCTCGACAAGCGGCTCGCCGACCGCGAATACGTCGCCGACGGCTATTCGATCGCCGACATCGCGATCTGGCCCTGGGTGTCGCGCTACGAATGGCAGACGGTCGATCTCAACCAATATCCGAACGTCAAGCGTTGGTATTTGGCCATCGCCAAGCGCCCGGCGACCCAGAAAGGCTACAAGGTGCCGAAGGACGTCGGCGAAGTTCCAATCCCGGCCTAGTGTGGCGTTCCCCGGATGCGGTGCAGCGCGAAGCGGTGCACCGCTGATCCGGGGTCGTCGCAGGCTCTGCATAAGTTGACTCGGAGTTTGTAACGATCCCGGGTCTGCAGCGCACCACTCCGCTTCGCTCCGTGCTGCGCTGCGCCCGGGAAACGATATGTGAAGAAAAAGAGGTATGTGCCATGGACGATATCACCCGCGAGCCGGCGACGATCCGCGCCGAGGACATCAACCCGCGCTATAATTGGGGCCGTGCGCTGCCGGCGCTCGGCACCATGGGGGTCGACTTCGAGGAACGGGTCGACTACCGGAGGCTGCACCGCTACCGGCTCGGTCGCGTGCGCAGCGCGCTGGAAAAGTCGGAGCTCGGTGCGCTCTTGGTCTTCGACGTCAACAACATCCGCTACATCACTTCGACCAAGATCGGCGAATGGGAGCGCGACAAGC
>JASHSE010000118.1 GCA_030036975.1 Xanthobacteraceae bacterium
CCGCCCTCGCCGGCGCCTTTGGCGCCGAGCGGATTAATAGGCGAGGGATGCGACTCCATCATGAAGCCGCGGATGTTGGGAAAATCGCTGGCCGTCGGCACCAGATAATCGGCGAGCGATCCGGTGAGCAGCTGGCCGTTGTCGTCGTAGACGAGATGCTCCATGAATGCGCCGCCCAGTCCCTGCACCGCGGCGCCGACCAGTTGGCCCTTGAGCGTCAGCGGATTGATCATGCGCCCGCAATTCTCCACCGCGACGTAATCGACGAGCGCGACGTGGCCAGTCTTGGCGTCGACCGCCACGTGCGCGGCATGCGCCCCGTACGACCACGTGTGCTTGTGATTGTGGAACGCGCCCTCGGCCGAAAGCGGCTCTTTCGCAAGCTCGGCCCACGCTATCGACTTGCCGTCGGGCGCTTTGGCGCGCTCGTCGGCGAGCACGACTTGATCGGCGCCGCAGTTGAGTCGCCTCGCCGCTTCGGCACGCATCAGGTCGCGCAGCTTTTTGGCGGCGTCGAGCAGCGCCGAGCCGCCCATCACGATCGAGCGCGAATGATAGGCACCGTAGCCGTCGCTGACGTAAGCGGTCGAGCCGTGCAGCACCCGGTTGAGGCGCTCCATCGGCATTTCCATGGCGTCGGCGGCGATCTGTGCAAACGCGGTCTCCAGCCCCTGGCCGACACCGGATGAGCCCATGTAGACGGTGACGGTACCGTCGGATTCCAGGACGAGCCGCGCGCTCTCCTTCGGTCCGGCGGCGCCACCCTCGATGAAGCAGACCACCGCGAGGCCCTGATAGCGGCCGTCGATGCAACGGCCCTTCAGCTTGGCTTTGTCGGCCCAGCCGAACTCGGCGAGGCAGCGGTCGAGCGTCACCTGATAATCGCCGCTGTCGAGCTCGTCCTTGCTCTCGTACGGCGCGATGGTGGCGACCGTGTACGGCATCTCGGCCTCGCGCACGAGATTGCGGCGGCGGAATTCGACTTGGTCGATATTGAGGTCGCGCGCCACCATGTCGAACAGCCGCTCGCGGAAGAAATCGGTCTCGAAACGGCCCGGTCCGCGATAGGTGCCGACCGGCGTCTTGTTGGTGAGCAACAGCGACACGTCGAGGTCGATATTGGGAACGCGATACGGGCCGGACATGAACTGCGCGATGTTGCGCGCGCCGACCGCGCCGTTGGTGCGCATGTAGGCGCCCATGTCGACGAAGGCATGGCCGCGCAGACCTAAAACCGTGCCGTCGCGCCGGCAGGCGATCTCCACCTCGCAGGCGGCTTCGCGCGCGTGATTGATGGTCATCAGATGCTCGCGGCGGTCCTCGGTCCACTTCACCGGCCGGCCGCAATGGCGCGCCGCGAACGGAATCAAAAAATCTTCCGGATAGAACTCGCCGCGGGCGCCGAAACCACCGCCGACGTCGTACTCGACCATGTCGATTAAGTCCTCGGCGATGTCCATCTGCTTGGCGAGGATGCGGCGATTGGCGAACAGCACCTTGGCGGCACCCGAAACCGTGAGACGGCCGCGTGCAGCATCCCATTCGGCGAGCACGCCGCGCGGCTCCATGGGCAGCGCGGTGTGGCGCTGGGTGGAAAAGCGCTCGCGCCGCGTGTAGGGCGCGTCCTTGAAGGCCGCAGCGGCGTCGCCCCGCACGGCGCGAAACACCATCGAGACGTTGCTCGATCTGTCCTCGAACAGCAGCGCTTGCTTGTCCAGCGCGCTTTGCCAATTGGCGACCGCCGGCAGCGGCTCGATAGCGACGTCGATCGCGCCGATGGCGTCCTCAGCCAGCGCAGGGCTGTCGGCGAGCGCCATCGCCAATGCCTCGCCGACATAGCGAACCTTATCGCGCGCCATGACCGGCTGGGCGAACGGCTCGAAGTCCGGCAGCGGTTGCAGCCGCATCGGCACGACCGGGATTTTTGCGCCCAAATCTGCGGCAGTGATAACGGCGTGAACGCCCGGCATTTGCCTGGCGCGCGCCGCATCGATCGAACGGATGCGGCCATGCGCAACGGAGCTGCGCAAGATCGCGGCATACAGCACGTCCTTGCGGCCGAGATCGTCGACGAACTGGCCGCGGCCGCGGACCAGTCGCAAATCTTCAAGGCGTTCGATCGGCTGGCCGACGAACGAATTGATCGTCCTCATGCGCCGTTCCCGCCGCCGCCGGCGCGTTGATAGGCGGTGCGCGCGTCAAGCACCGCTTCGACGATCGAGATATAGCCGGTGCAGCGGCACAGATTGCCGGACAGCACTTCGCGCACCCGATCGGCGTCGCAATTCGGCTCTTCGCTCAGCAGCGCGTGCGCGGTGGTGATCATGCCGGGCGTGCAGAAGCCGCATTGCAGCGCGTGATGCTTGCGGAACGAGGCCTGCAGCGGGGTGAGGCCCTCGTCGCGTGACAAGCCCTCGACCGTGACCACTTTGGCGCCTTCGGCCTGCACCGCGAGCATCAGGCAGGAGCGCACCGCGGCGCCGTCGACCAGCACGGTGCAGGCGCCGCAGACGCCATGCTCGCAGCCGACGTGGGTGCCGGTCAGCCGCAGGTGATGGCGCAGGCAATCGGCCAGGGTCATGCGCGGCTCGACCTCGACTTCGACCCGCTTGCGGTTGACTTCAAATTCGATGGGCATGAGCACTCACGCACCAACCGCTCATTCCCGCGCAAGCGGGAATCCAGCAGCGAAACAAGTTTGCTGCAGAACGCCGCTCTGGCTCCCCGCTTGGGCGACGCTTTCGCGGGGACGAGCGGTCGATGCCAGGCGAGGCGAGTTCATCATGTCGTTTTCAGCCCGGCCGCATCGCGCAGCGCGCGTTCGACCATGACGCCGACCAGCGCCTTGCGATAGGCGCCGCTGGCGTGGATGTCGTCGGCGGGATCGACGGAGGCGGACGCGGCGGCTTCAGCCTTGGCGATTACGGCTTCATCGATACTGTTGCCGTTGATGGCGTCTTCGGCGGCTTGCAGACGCAGCGGGCGATCGGCGACACCGATCGCTCCGACATGCGCGTTGTGCGCCTTGCCGCCGTCCTCGTCGTAAAATACCGCCGCGGCCGCCATGGCGAAATCGCCGCGGCGGCGGGCGAATTCCTGGAAACCGAAGCGCCGTTTCGCCGGCCACAGCGGTAAGCGAATCTCAGTGATGATCTCGTCGGATCGCAGTGCGGTCATCAGCGGACCTTGAAAGAAATCCGCGGCGGCGATGACGCGCGCGCCGGCCATGCCGGTCACCGCGATCTTGGCCTCGCAGGTCACCGCGATGCCCGGCATCTCGGCGGCCGGATCGGCATGCGCCATGCTGCCGCCGACGGTGCCGCGATTGCGGATCTGATAATGCGCGACATGCGCGACCGCGGCGACCAGCAGCGGATGCGCGGTGCGCAGCCGCGCATCGTCGAGAATCTCGCGCCAGCGCACCATGGCGCCGAGCGCGATGCCCTCATTGGTGATCGTGATCCGCCGTAGTTCGGCGACCTTGCGCAGATCGACCAGGAGCGACGGCAAAGCGACGCGGAATGCCAGCATCGGCACCAGGCTCTGGCCGCCGGCCAGCGGCTTGGCTTCGCCGTCATGGGACGCCAGCAGCGCCACCGCCTCGGCGACGCTGGTCGGACAGGCGTAATCGAAGGGCGGCAGTTTCATGGTGCGGAACGTTCGCTGCGCGGTGCCGGAAAAGCCGTATGGAGAAGGATTTTTCCTAGCATCGCGCTCACACGCCGGTCAACGCGCGGCACCAGTCGCGCGCGCAGCCTGAATCATCTGCCACAGCCGCGGCGGCGACAGCGGCAAGTCGCGCGGCTCTACGCCGAGCGAGCCAAGCGCCGCGGCGACCGCGTTGGCAACGACGCCGCCGACCGGGATGATGCCGCCCTCGCCGGCGCCCTTGGCGCCCATCGGATTGAGTGGCGACGGCTTGTCTTCCAGCGCGACGGCGCGGATCTGTGGAAAATCGCTCGCGGTCGGCATCAGATAATCGGCGAACGAGCCGGTGAGCAGCTGGCCGTTCTCGTCATAGATGAAGTGCTCCAGAAAGGCGCCGCCCAACCCCTGCACCACGGCGCCGATGCACTGGCCATGCAAGGTCAGCGGATTGACGATGCGGCCGACGTCTTCGACGGCGACATAATCGATCAGCTCGACGTGGCCGGTCTTGGCATCGACGGCCACGTAAGCGGCGTGCGCGCCATACGAATAGGTGCGCTTGTCGCTGGCGAAGGTGCCATCGGCGCAGAGCCCGGCAAATTCCTTCAGCGCGATCGCGGCGCGCGCAGGCGCCGGGCCGACCGCCATGCCGCGGTCGATGACGATGTCGTTTGCTTG
Organism: Xanthobacteraceae bacterium; assembly: GCA_030036975.1. Taxonomy (GTDB): domain Bacteria; phylum Pseudomonadota; class Alphaproteobacteria; order Rhizobiales; family Xanthobacteraceae; genus BOG-931. Next base: position 4,327 of record JASHSE010000118.1, read on the forward strand.
ACACTGCAAGCGTTTTGCCGCGGCCTCGCGAATGAGCGTGCGCAGCTTTTGCGCCGCGTCCATGATGGCATTGCCGCCCATCACGATCGAGCGCGACGAGAACGAGCCGTAGCCCTGCGCGACGTAGTCGGTCGAGCCGTGCAGCACCCGGTTGATGCGCTCCATCGGCACTTCCAGCGCATCGGCGGCGATCTGCGCGAACACGGTTTCGACGCCCTGGCCGACCGACGACGAGCCGACGAACAGCGAAATCGAGCCGTCGGCTTCGACGGCGAGCCGCACGTTCTCGCGCGGCCCGGTGCCGCCGCCTTCCAGATAGCAGCCGACCGCGATGCCGTGATGGCGGCCGCCGATCAGCTCGCCGTCGAGTTTTGCGCGCTCGGCCCATTTGAACTCCGCCAGGCAGCGGTCGAGCGTGATCTGATAATCGCCGCTGTCGCATTCGCTCGCGATGTCGAGCACCTGCACTTTGGGCAACGCATACGGCATGTCGGCTTCGCGGATCAGATTACGGCGGCGAAATTCGACGCGGTCGATACCGAGATCGGCCGCCGCCATGTCGAACAGGCGCTCGCGGCAGAAATCGGATTCGAAGCGGCCCGGGCCGCGATAGGTGCCGACCGGCGTCTTGTTGGTGATCACCAACGACACGTCGACGCGGACGTGCGGTATCCGGTATGGCCCGGCCAGCACCTGGGCAATATTGCGCGACGCAGTGGCGCCGTTGGTGCGCACATAGGCGCCGATGTCAGTGCAGGCATGGGCGCGCAGCGCGATCAAAGTGCCGTCACGCGCGCAGGCGATTTCCAGGTCGCATTCCATGTCGCGCGCGTGATTGAGCGCGGTGAGGTTCTCGCGGCGGTCTTCGGTCCATTTGACCGGCCTGCCGAGAAGGCGCGCCGCGAACGGAATTAAAAAGTCCTCGGGATAGAACTCGCCGCGTGCGCCAAAACCGCCGCCGACGTCGTATTCGACCATCCGCACCGACGCTTCGGGCAGGTTCATCATCTGTGCCAGCGCGCGGCGGTTGGTGAACGGCACCTTGCAGGCGCCGCGCACGGTGATGCGCTCCTTCTGTGCGTCCCATTCGGCCAGCAGACCGCGCGGTTCCATCGGCACCGCGGCGTGGCGCTGCACGGAAAAATGCTCGCGGCGCCGGTACGGCGCGCTGTTGAACGCAGCGTCATCGGCCTTGCCGCGCACCGCCGTGATGGTGTCGGGCACGTTGGTGCCGACCGTCTCGAACAGGATGATCTCGTTCTTGCGGGCAAGCTCGCGGTCGGCGACGACAGGCAGCGCCTCGATATCGACCGCGATGGCCTCGAGCGCGTCTTCGGCCAAAGCGGCGCTCTCGGCGAGCACCACCGCAATGGGCTCGCCGACATAGCGGACCTTGCCGTGGGCGATGACCGGCTGCTCGAAACGCCGGATTGCCGGCGTCGGATCATGGCGCAACGGAATGGTCGGCACCTTGCCGATATCCGCAGCGGTGATGACGGCATGAACGCCGGGCCGCGCCCGGGCCGCGCTGCTATCGACGCCGCGGATGCGGCCGTGCGCCACCGAACTGCGCAGGATCGCCGCGTGCAGCATGTTTTCGGCGGCAAGATCGTCGACGTATTGGCCGCGCCCGGTCAAAAAACGCAAATCTTCCAGGCGCTCGATCGGGCTGCCGACGAACAGGTTGCTGGCGCGTTTTGGCGCGGTCATGCTCATATGACGATGGCGGCTTGCAGATTGATCAGTGCCCGCGCCACGCTGAGCGCGGCGAGCGCCGAGGTTTTCGGATTGGTGCGCGACGGCTTGCCTTGCAACTGGATGGCGAAGCGGCCGGCTGCGCCTTCGACTTCGATCTCATGCACGTTGCCGGGCGCCTCGGGATCGGCGACGAGCTCGACTTGCGTTGCCTCGAAGCCAAGGCCGGCGAGCGCAAGGGTGGCGGCGACATTGGCGTTCTGCGGATAGAGCAAGGCCGCTTCGCCGGCCGTGCCGCGATAGAGCACGGTGCGCGCCGCGAGCTTGTCGAGATCGGCGACTTTTTCGGCCGGCGTACCGCGCCATGCCGCCGGCGGCTTGCGCGAGCGGTAGCGCACGGCATGCAAACCGCCGAGCCGCATCGCCGCGATGGCGTCGACGCCGCCGATGGCGCCGGCGGGCAGCAGGATGCGGCTATTGCCGCGACGCGCGGCAGCCTTGAGATCGTTCAATAGTTTCGGCTCAGCCAGCGCGCCAATCGAGATGACGAGCAGATCGACGCCGCGCGTCAGAATGTCGGGGCCGAATTGGGCGAGCGCGCTCTGGCTGGCGACTTCGGCGACCACGTCGGGTCTGCGCGCCAATAAATCGTTCAGCGACTCGACGATGTCGATGCCCGGCAACGCCGCGCGCGCATCTGCAGCGCGTCCGGGCTCGCACAGCGCGCCGACCAATTGGATATCCGCCGCGAACTTTTGCAGCGCCTCGAGCGCGTCGCGCGCGATGCCGCCGTAACCGATCAACGCGGCTTTTTTGGTCACAGCCGCATCCCCGCGCAGGCGCGGATGAAGGCGCCGGCGCGCTTGGCCTCGAAGGTCGCGGCGCGGCGCGGTTTGCCGATAACGCGGATCAGCGAGCGTACCAGCTCGGCTTCTATTTGGTCCATGGCGTCGGCCGCCGCCGCGAGCCACGCGACGCGCTTGGCGGTGGTCGCCTCCTGGTTCGCCAAATAGGCGCGATGTGCATGCTTGATCGCCGCATCGACGATGCCGGCGTCGGATTCGACCACGTGCGAGGCGACGCTCTCGTCGATCGGCGACACCAGCGGCGAAAACGCCGCGCCGGCGGCGTCCGCCGTGCCGCCGATCCAGGGCAACAGACGCGGGATATCGTTCATGGCACAACCCCAACTGCGTTCTTTAAATTCTGACCTAAAGTGCCGAGTCACTGTCGTAGTGGCAAGTGCACCGGACCGAGTGAACCGCTCATTCCCGCGAAAGCGGGAATCCAGAACGGCAGCCGCCGCGCCGCGGCGGTGTCGATGCCGCGAATGCCGGCGTGGGCGTGCGGGCTGCGCACGAACGCGGCTTCGAGTACGCTGGAAAATTTCAGATCGTCGACAAAGCGGCCTTGACCGCGCAGAAGCGGCCCGTCTTCGAGCCGCAGCACGCGCCGG
>JASHSE010000119.1 GCA_030036975.1 Xanthobacteraceae bacterium
GAGATCGTCGTAGGAGACGCCCCAATCCTGGATGGTCATGTCGGATGGCAAGAAATTGGCGCCGTAGCGCTGCGTCAAATGCGTGCGCAGCACGAAATCGGTCGGCAGAAAGCGCCAGGTCTCCGCGTTCCAATGCACGCCGGCGCCACCGGCGCCGTTGCCGAGCATGAAAGCGCCCCAGGTCCGTACCGGTAGCGCCGTCTGTCGCGCGTTGTTGCGGAAGGTGACGGTGATCTGCGCCGGCCGCAGGAACAGCTCGTGCTGGATGCGATAGCGCAGTTCGTCTTGAGCATAGGTGATGGAAAAGTCCGTTCCGGTGTCGCGCCAGGGCCCGCGCTCGATTGCGACCACGTCGAGCCCGGCATCGGTCAGCTCGTGCCCCAGGATCGAGCCGGTCCAGCCGAGGCCGATAATCACGGCATCCTTGTGCGGAAGCTTTTGCGTCATCGACAACTCTCTTCACATCGATCAGGCCGCGGCAAAGCGGGCGGCAGAATTTACGATGCCCAGTTCGGATGATTGTTGATCGCGACCGTGGGCAGCGTGACGCGCTGATTGTGGCGTTCGATCCAATCGCGATAGTCGTAATGCGTGCCGGGAAAGCCGATCATCTTCCACGACGCCATGTCTTTGTTGCCGCCGTAGATCGGGTCGGCCAAAAAGCCGTTCTGCGTGTCTTTGAGGATCAGCTTGAAAAAGTCCTGGCTGTCGACGTTTTCGAGTTTGAGCGAACCGTCCTCGAGCCCTTTGACGGCTTGGTCCTTCTCGTCGTCGGAAAGCTGCGTGAAGGACTTGCCGCCGAATTTGCCGCGGCAGGCGGCGGCGAACGCGGCCAACCCCCTGCGGTAATGCTGCGCCGGCGTCATCGGCGATTGCGGACCTTGCTGCTTGGTTCCTTTCTGGAACGGCGCGCTCATGTAATAGCCTTCGAACCGGCCGTAAGGTCCGGCCAGCTGGCGGTCGATGAAGATGGCGCAGCCGCAGTCCTTGCCGCCGGGTGAGAGCTGATCGGGTGGGATGAGGCGGTCGACGAACGCCTCGACCAGCGCGCCCTCTTGCGGCGTGAAATAGCGCCAGCCTTCGCCGGTGACCGGCGCGGGAGGATCGGCGGTGCCGGGCTTCCACGGCAGACCGCTTTTGACGATGGCGCCGCGTGCAACGCCCTCATGGAGCGCCAGCAGCACCACGGCGCTGGAGCCAAGAAGCTGTCGCCTGTTCAGGTGCAGCAAGGTGCGCATCCCATCGCGCCCCCCGCCGCTCGCTCAACGCGCGCCGGAACTCAAGGTTCCGGGCGCCGGCCGAACCGCGTTCGAGCCGCCACAATCGCTTGAGTTGTCGCCGGCTTTATGCCGCTTGCGGCAGGCTTGCCGAGCCGCGTCATCGATGCAACAAACGGCCGCCACTTAAAACGAAGGGGAAACCGCCTATGCGTACCGTCGCACTTGAGGAGCATTTCTCGGTCCCTGCGGTCGCGAGCCGCATCGACAAGAGCGTGCTGAGCCGCCGCGGCTATCGGACAAGAACGCTGCCGAAGAACGCGCGCAATCCGCTCGAACTGCTGCCGGAAATCGGCGAACGGCGCCTCAAGTCGATGGATGACGCGGGCATTTCCGTGCAGGTGCTGTCAAACAGCGGCCCCGGGCCGGACCTGGTGCCCGGTCCCGACGGCGTCCGCATGGCGCGGGAAACCAACGATTACTTGGCGAAGGCGATTGCGCAGCGCCCCGATCGCTTTGCCGGCTTCGCTGCACTGCCGCTGCAGAGCCCCGACGCCGCTGCCGTCGAATTCGTCCGTTGCGTGAAAGAGCTCGGATTTGTCGGTGCCATGGTCAACGGCACGACCGAAGGCCGCTTTCTGGACCATTCGAGCTACGACGGCATTTTGGCCGCGGCCGAACAGCTCGACGTACCGATCTACATCCATCCGCACATTCCGCCCGAGCCGATCCGGCAAGCCTACTTCTCCGACCTGCCTCCCGGCCCGGGCCGCGTGCTCGAAACCGCCGGCTGGGGCTGGCATTCGGAGACCGCCGTGCATGTCCTGCGCCTGGTGATTTCCGGAGCGCTCGACCGCCATCCGCGGCTCAAGCTGATCATCGGCCACATGGGCGAAATGCTGCCGATGATGCTGGCGCGCGCCGACCAGGTCTTTGCCAACGACAGCGACCACCTCAAGCGCTCGATCAGCCGCACCATTCTGGATCAGGTCTGGATCACCACCAGCGGCATTTTCAACGAGCCGCCGTTCCTCGCGGCGCTGCTGACCTTCGGCATCGACCGCATCATGTTCTCGGTCGACTATCCCTATTCGCCCGACGCCTGGGGCCGCGCCTTTCTCGACCGCATCGCGCTCGCCCCCACCGACATGGTCAAGCTCACGCATGGCAACGCCGACGCGCTGCTCAAGCTGAAAACCCGCTGAGGAGAGAACTCTGGGCGCCTACCGGGAAAACCCGGTGTTTTGACCGGGCGCGGATCGCGGCAGCGGATCTGGACAAGGCAGCGCGCACGAAAGCGGTGCGTGCGTCGAGACGGAGTTGCGCAATGGCTCTTTTCAGTTTGCGCGGGCAGGAGCCCGACATGGCGCCGGCCGGCACCTGCTATGTGGCAGAGAGCGCCGTGGTCATCGGCAAGGTGCGGATCAAGGCTGGCGTCGGCATCTGGTTCGGCGCGGTGCTGCGCGGCGACAACGAATGGATCGAAATCGGCGAACGCACCAATATTCAGGACAACTGCACGCTGCACACCGATCCCGGCTATCCGCTGACGGTGGGCGAGGGCTGCACCGTCGGTCACAATGCGATCCTGCACGGCTGCACGATCGGTCGTAACTGTTTGATCGGCATGGGCGCGATCCTGATGAACGGTGCGCGGATCGGCGCCAATTGCTTCGTCGGCGCCGGTGCGCTGATTGGCGAAGGCAAGACCATTGCGGACAATTCGCTCGTCGTCGGGGCGCCGGCGCGGGTGATCCGCAGCAACGATGAGGATATCATCAAGCTCATCGAGCATGCAGCGGAAGTCTATTTCCAACGCTGTCAGAACTATGCGGCCAATCTGAAGCGTATTGGCTAGAGCCCGCGACGAAATGCCTTGATCGGGCCACGATAGCACGCGAGGAATGAGCGTTCGGGGGGTGTCTGGTTTCCTGATGTCGCGCTATCTCATCGCTGCCTGTTGCGTCGCTGCCGGGCTTTTGGCGGGCGCCGCAGCCGACACCAACGCCGGCGTCGGCGAAATCCGCTCGCCAGTCAAGCTCGATGCTGCGTATACGGCGAGCCTCTTCGGCATTCCGATCGGGCAGATTTCCTGGACTATCGAGCTAAGCGACAAGCGGTACACGGCCGCGGCCACCGGTTCCACGATCGGGCTGTTGCGGATTTTTGCCAACGGCCACGGCGCCGCCAATGCCCACGGCATCGTCAATGCCAATGAGCCGGTCGCCTCCGATTTCCTGGTCAAATACGTATCGGGCGACTCCTCGGACGAAATCAAAATCGTGTTCAGCGGCGGCAAGGCCAAAGAGTCGCTGACGCATCCACCGAAGCCCGATCCGAGCGGCGTGCCGCTCACCGATGCCAATCGGGTCGGCGTGGTTGATCCGATGTCGGCGCTGCTGATCCGCGTTCCCGGCAATGGCGATACGGCGGTGCCAGCGGCCTGCGAGCGCAAGATCGCCGTGTTCGACGGCCACATGCGCTACGATCTGCAGCTCGCGTTCAAGCGCATCGAGCAGGTGCGGGCGAACGCGGGTTACCAAGGTCCCGCGGTGGTCTGCGCGCTCTATTTCTCGCCGCTGGCGGGCTACGACATCGGCCGTTCCGGCGTCCGCTACCTCAAGGCGCAGCGCGGCATGGAAATGTGGCTCGTCCCGATCGCCGGCACCCGGCTCCTGGTGCCGTTCCGCGTCTCGGTGCCGACGCCGATCGGGCTCGGGATTTTGCAGGCCACGCGTTTCGTCTCGGCGCCCGAAGCCGAGCCATCGAGCGCGATGAACGCCCACTGAACCGGCGGGCTCGTAACTGGCGCCGCGTTTCTATATCATCGCGACGGCGTTCCTCAGCCTGAGGTCGCTCGTGATCCTGCAGCTGCGCAACAAATTCCTGTAACTTGTCAGCGAGTTCCAAATGAAAGCGGCCTATATAGAAAAATTCGGTGGCCCCGAGGTTCTGCAGTATGGCGACCGGCCCGACCCGGCCGCTGCGCCCGACGAGGTTGTCGTCGACGTGTTCGCCGCCAGCGTCAATGCTGCCGATTGGAAGTTTCGCGGTGGCGAGTACGTGCGCCATGCCCAGGTGAAATTTCCGCAAATTCCGGGCCGCGATTTTTCCGGCGTGGTGGCGAGCGCCGGCGCCGGTGCCGGCGATTTCAAGGTTGGCGATGCGGTGTTCGGCGTGCTCGCTGCCGGCCGCGAGGGTACCTACTGCGAGAAGATTGCCATTGCGGCCGCGATCGTCGCCAAGAAACCGGACCGGCTGTCGCACGTCAATGCCGCCGCGCTGGCGCTCGCCGGGCTCACCGCCGTCGATACGCTGGAGAATACATTGAAGCTCGCCCGCGGCGAGACCATCCTCATCCAGGGCGGCGCCGGCGGTGTCGCCGGCTTTGCCATTCAGCTTGCCAAGCATCTCGGCGCCCGCATCATCAGCACGACCAGCGCCGCCAACGTCGGCTATGTGCGCGGACTCGGCGCCGACGAGGTGATCGACTACAACGCGCAGGATTTCACCAGGGTGGTAAAGGATTGCGACGCGGTGTTCGACACCGTCGGCGGCGAGGTGGCGCAAAAATCCTTCGTCGTGCTCAAGCCGGGCGGCCGCGCTGCTTTCATCGCCTCCGGCGCACAGGCGCCGCAACCGAGCCGAAGCGACGTCGCGGCGCTGCGGCCGCCGGTGCCGCGCACGCGCAAAGCCATGGAACGCGTCGCCGAACTTTATCTGATCGGCGCGGTGCGCCCGCCCGAGATCAAGCTCTATCGGCTGTCGCAGGCGACCGAGGCGCATCGGCTGAGCGAGGGCCGCCACTTTCGCGGCAAGCTCGTGTTTCAGGTGCGGTAGCCCGTCAATGCCGCGCATGTGGGGGACGAGAGATGAGCAGAACTTTTCATGCGATTCTACACATGTTAAGTATTATCGTTGGAGTGTGGTTTATCGCTGATTATTTAAATCCGAATTTAAGCGTTGGTTTCGGGGTGGCGATCTGTATTCTGTTCTCATTATTTGTTGGCCGCGTGCCGGGCGGGCGCATGGCGTCGTATTCGGGCTGCACCGCGGTGTTGGTCGACGGCGCCAATACGCCGAACTTTTTGCGATAGCCGAGCGAATCCGTCATTCTCACCCTCTCTCGCCCCGTTGCGGCCTTGACTAGGACAGCGTCGCGGTCCTCACTTGCGTGGAGTTGACAGGCGTCTTTACCCCATGCTGCGCACCGGAAAAGAGCATCTGCAATCGTTGCGCGATGGCCGTGCCGTCTATATCGGCGGCGAACGGGTCGACGACGTGACGCGCCATCCGGCGTTCCGCATGGCGGCGCAGACCGTGGCGGCGCTCTACGACATGAAGGCCGATCCGGCGAACCGCGACGCCATGAGCTACGAGGAGGACGGCGGCCGGCACTCGATCTATTTTCTGCGCGCGCGCTCGCGCGAGGATTTGCAGCGGCGCATGGTCGGTCATCGCCGCATCGCCGATTTCACCCACGGCATGTTCGGCCGCTCGCCCGACCACGTCGCCTCGTTTATCACCGGCATGGCGATGAAG
>JASHSE010000120.1 GCA_030036975.1 Xanthobacteraceae bacterium
TCGAAGATCAAGAAGGATCTGCCGCTGGCGCAGCAGATTCTCGACAACGACCATTTCGGCCTGGAGAAGGTCAAGGAGCGCATCGTCGAGTACCTCGCGGTGCAGCAACGCGCCAACAAGCTGACTGGCCCGATCCTGTGCCTGGTCGGCCCGCCCGGCGTCGGCAAAACCTCGCTCGGCAAATCGATCGCGCGGGCGACCGGGCGCGAGTTCGTGCGCGTGTCGCTCGGCGGCGTGCGCGACGAGGCGGAGATTCGCGGCCACCGGCGCACCTATATCGGCTCGATGCCCGGCAAGGTCGTCCAGTCGATGCGCAAGGCCAAGACCTCGAACCCGCTGTTCCTGCTCGACGAGGTCGACAAGATGGGCGCCGATTTCCGCGGCGATCCGTCGTCGGCGCTGCTTGAGGTTTTGGATCCCGAGCAGAACCACGCGTTCAACGATCACTATTTGGAGGTCGACTACGATCTCTCCAGCGTGCTGTTCATCACTACGGCGAATACGCTCAATATTCCGCCGCCGCTGATGGACCGCATGGAGATCATCCGCATCGCCGGCTACACCGAGGACGAGAAGGTGGAGATCGCGCGCAAGCATTTGATCCCGCACGCCGTCGTCAAGCATGGACTCGGTCCAAACGAGTGGTCGATCGACGACGAGGGACTGCTCACGATCATCCGCCGCTACACCCGCGAGGCGGGCGTGCGCAATCTAGAGCGCGAGCTGTCGACGCTGATCCGCAAGGCGGTGAAGGAGCTGACGATCAACAAGACCGAGTCGATTGCGGTCACCGACAAGAACCTCGCCGATTATCTCGGCGTGCCGAAGTTCCGCTACGGCGAAGTCGAGGACCAGGACCAGGTCGGTCTCGTCACCGGTCTCGCCTGGACCGACGTCGGCGGCGAGTTGCTCACCATCGAGGCGGCCATGATGCCCGGCAAGGGCAAGATGATCGTCACCGGCAACTTGCGCGACGTGATGAAGGAATCGATCTCGGCGGCGGCGTCCTACGTGCGTATGCGCGCGGTCGCCTTCGGCATCGAGCCGCCGGCGTTCGACAAGCGCGACATCCACGTCCACGTGCCGGAAGGCGCAACGCCGAAGGACGGCCCGTCAGCCGGCGTTGCCATGGTCACCGCGATCGTCTCGGTAATGAGCGGGATCCCGGTGCACCACGACGTGGCGATGACCGGCGAGATCACGCTGCGCGGCCGGGTGTTGCCGATCGGTGGGCTCAAGGAGAAGCTGCTTGCCGCGTTGCGCGGCGGCATCAAGACCGTGCTCATTCCGGAAGAAAACGCCAAGGATCTCGTCGAGATCAACGACAGCATCAAGAGCGGGCTCGACATCATCCCGGTGTCGCGCATGGACGAGGTCTTGACGCGCGCACTCACGCGCAAGCCCGAGCCGATCGTCTGGGAGGAAGCGACGGCAAAGCAGGTCGATGTTCCGGACGAGGCCGTGGTCGAGGAGGATTCCTCTGGCCTCACCGCGCACTGACGGCAGCGCGCATTGCAATGCAGAGGCGGCGCCCTGAGTGGCGGCGGGCGCTAAGCTGTCACAATGGCGGTCGAGAGTTTTTCAGTGCTCGCGCGACACGGGCCGATGTCGTGCGAGGGGTCTCCGGGACGTAAGTGTCCGAACTGGGGCGCATCGATCGGCTGAGTGTGAGGTTACGTGTCCAAGACGAGCGTTTTCTGCGTTACCGCCGCCTGCCTGGTTCTCGCCGCGCAATCTGCCGGAGCGACCGCGGCGCCTGCGCCCAACCACTTCCCGCTGAGTGGGACCTACATGCAAAACGTGCCGTGCAAAGGCAACGGCAAAGACGACGCGGCGCTCAAGGTGACGATCTCGTCGCAACAGATCGTGTCCAATATCGGCGTCTGTACCATCTTGGACAACAAACAGGACGGTAAGAGCTACAAGCTCCACGTCGAGTGCAAGTTCCCGGCCGGCCCCATGGTGGGCGACCTCACCTTCACGCCGCAACCCGACAACACCGTGAAATTCGTCGATCGGGACAAGACCTACAACGCCGTCCTGCATCGCTGCCCCCAATAAAATTGACACCAGCCGGCCGCTGGCATCGCGCTCCCAAGGTGGTATGAATCGTGCGGTCACGAGACGCGCCGCACGATCAAGGGAGTGCATCAATGAGTTATTACCAGGGACTGCAGGCGGAAGTCGTTCCGTTCCGCGGCCATAACGGCGATCAGGGCGAGGCTTATTACGGGCGGCCGCTGCGCGCCGGCAAATTTCCCGGAATCGTCGTCATTCATCACATCCCCGGCTGGTGCGAGTGGACCACCGAGGTCGTGCGCAAGCTGGCGCACCACGGCTACGCGGCAATCGCGCCGCACCTTTATTTCCGCGAGGGCGGCCCAAACGAGAGCCCCGACGACCTCGGTGCCCGCATCCGCGCCGCCGGCGGCGTCGCCGACGCCCAGGTGATGGGCGACGTGGCCGGGGCGATGGCGTATTTGCGCGCGCAGCCGAACGCGACCGGCAAGATCGGCGTGATCGGGTTCTGCTCCGGCGGCCGCCACACCTATCTGGCCGCCTGTACGCTCAAGGGCATCGACGCTGCGGTCGACTGCTGGGGCGGCAACGTCATCGTCGACAATCCGAAAGACTTAAACGACAAGCGGCCGGCGGCGCCGATCGACCTGACCGAAAAAATGTCGTGTCCGCTGCTCGGCATTTTCGGCAATGACGACGCCAATCCAACCGCCGACCAGGTCAACCGCACCGAGG
>JASHSE010000121.1 GCA_030036975.1 Xanthobacteraceae bacterium
CGATCGCGTAGGGACGCTCGCGGCGTGCCTCACGGAATGCGGCGCGCAGCGCGCCGATATGATCGATGAGTACCTTCGACCGGCGATCTTCGACCGTCAGCGTGAAGAAGAATTTTCCGCCCGCCACACGATTGCGCCGATATCGGACCATTCATGCATCATATACGAATTTGCTTTCCTAGGTTCGTGTACCTTCACGAGTAGCCCGCATGAGCGAAGCGATATGCGGGATGCAGCTGCGAGGCAGACCCCGGATGTCGCTTCGCTCATCCGGGCTACGGGGCCACGGACGAGCGCAGCGATTCGTGGCGTCGTGTGCGGCTAGTCAGACCCCGGATGTCGCTTCGCTCATCCGGGCTACGGCGACGGCGCAATCCCCATCGCCTCCAAAAACTCCCGGCGCACTTCGGGGGGTTGGCCGAAATGGTGGCGGAACTCGCGGAGGCGCTGGCGCAGGATCGGGTCTTTATCGAAGTCGGCGAGCGCGAGGCCGTCGGTGTTGAGCTCGCGCGCCATGTTGGGGAGCGCGATGCAGGCGGCTTCGTTGGCGCTGCGGATGATGCCGCCGGGTTCTTTGCCTTCCGCCATGGCGTCGAGCTCGGCAAAGAAGCGCTGGCGCATGAGCGTGACGCCGATGTCGCTCGAGCGCAGATGCTCCTTGGTGCGGTCGGCGATGCGGCCCTGGCCGACCCAGGCGACGATGTCCTGATTGATGACGTGGCTCGTGATCCAGCGGCCGGTCGCGTCGCGGATCGGGCTTTGCCAGACCGGCACGCGCGCCTGCACGTAGGGCTCGCGGCCCCGCGGCACGCGCATGAAGAACCAGGCGACCGAGAGCGTGTTCTCGTCGTCGACCGGCACGCGCCATTCGAAATGGCTGCCGAGATAAAAGCCGTTCGGCCACAGCGCGACGCGGCCGACGGTCCAGTAGCGGTCCGCTTCGCTCTGGCCCTCGCGCACCCGCTTATAGACGAAGCCGTGCTCGAACGCCTCGAATTTCAGTTTCAGATGTTTGGGCGCGACGTTGCCGCTGGCGCCGCGCATGCGCGCGCCCCAATTGTCGTGCATCCATTCGAAGTGTACCGGATCGATCGAGTTCTCCTGGCACTGAAACCAATTGCACGGAATGTCGGCGAGCACGATTTCGCGAAAGCCGTTGGGCCAGGTGAACGGCTCCCACACCGGCAGTTCGGGCGCGGGCAGCGGGCCCATATAGGCGAACAACAAACCGGCGCATTCCTTGACCGGATAGCCGGCGACTTCGCAGCCGGCCTTCGACGGCTTCGGGTTCGTCGTGTCCTCATAAGGCTGCTCCAGGCAGCGGCCGGTCTCGTCCATGAGCCAGCCGTGATACGAGCAGCGGATGCCGTTATCTTCGACCCAGCCGTATGCCAAGTCGGCGCGGCGGTGCGGGCAATGGCGGTCGATCAGGCCGTAGCGGCCGGAGAGGTCGCGGTAGAGCACGAGATCTTCGCCCAGAATGCGCACCGGCTTGATCGGATTCTTCCCGTCGAGGTCGCCGGCGCCGCCGACCGGCTGCCAATAGCGGCGCAACAATTCACCCATCGGCGTGCCTCTGCCGACGCGGGTGAGCAGTTCGTTGCGGGCGGCGCTGAGCACGGGGGAGTTTCTCCTTGGCGATGGCGGTCGAACGTAACCCGGATTTTGGCCAGGCGAAATCGGGCTTCCGCGCAAATGTAGCCCGCATGAGCGCAGCGACATGCGGGATGCAGCCGTAAGGTCGATCCCGGATATCGCTTCGCTCATCCGAGCTACGGCGCCGAGCAGCGAATTTCGAATCAATTCGCAAATATTTTTTATCCGTGGCGCAACGTTTCTGCGCTTTGATGCCGCCATGAGCCCCGGCGATCCTCGCGGCGCGGACACCATCGACTGGTATGTCGAGCCCGATCGTTTCGACGCGCCGCTGCCGCCGGGCTCGACGCTGCGGCGACACCGCGACGACGAGCGGGCGCAGTCGCTGGCGCTCGCCATCACCACGGCGCTGCTGTTCGTGCTGATCGCCGTCGCCGTCATGTTCGGCGGCCACGCCGCGATCGGACCGCTGCTGCACCAGCGCACCGCGCGCAACCTGGGCAGCCCGGCCGACGTGCTCTATGCCATGCCGGACCGGGTGTTCTGCCGGCGCATGGAGTTCGACAACGCGACCGCCGAGCTCACCAGAGCCGACGTCGAGCCCTGCCCGGACGCGATCGGTGGCACCGGCGCGCCCAGCGCCGGCAGGTTCGACTGGGGCCATCGCTGATCGCAACTGCAGCGCGGCACTCTATTATTGGCAGATTATTGGCGAGCCATCGGCCGGCGGAACTTCTCCGGGCTCCGGCGGTTCCTGCCGAACGCAGGCGAGGAGGGTTGCGGCAAAAGCCATCGACGACGGCCGCAACTGACGCTAGCGTGGCGCAGCGCAGATCGAGCTTTTGAGGAGTTCCATGCGGAGTATGCGTTTTCTGTGCCGGCTGGCATTGCCGGTTGTCGTCCTGGTCGGCGCGGCCGGAGCGGCCGGTGCCCAGAGCCCCGAGATTCAGCAGGCCTGCACGCCCGACGCCATGCGGCTGTGTGGGCAATTCATTCCCGACCGCGAACGGGTCACCGCGTGCATGAAGGCACATCACCGCGAATGGAGCGAAGCCTGCCGCCTCGCCACCAGCGGCGGCCGGCGCGTGGCGCGCGGCCGCCGCTACCGGCATCGCCCATACCGCCACGAGCGGCACGCGCGACACGAGCGGCACTACCGGCGCCGGCACGAGCGCTAGTCTGTTCCGCTCGTCCCCGCGACAGCAGCGACCCAGCCGGTTTAGTAAAATCGCGAGCGATCTGGATTCCCGCTTACGCGGGAATGAGCGGAGCTAATTTCACTGCGTCCAAAAGTTCGGAGTGCCCGTCGAGATGCTGCCGGAAACGCGGCGCTGATGGACCTGCCCTCTCCCCTTGCGGGAGAGGGCGACGCAAGCCGCGCAACAAACTCGGCTCGGTGAGGGGTTGCGGCCGCGACCCTCACCCACTTTTGTTGTTGAACCGCCGAATAGCCCTCTCCCGCAAGGGGAGAGGGCACTATAACGCGCGCCGCGCTTTCTGACGCAGTAAGTCTAAGTCTAGCTCTCCAGCCCGGTTGGCACGTTTTTGTTCTCGCTTGCGAGCTTCATGCCGGCGGCGAGCGCCATGGTTTCGGCGAGCGCGGCGAAATCCTTGTGCAGGTAGTCCTGCGGATCTTTTTGCAAGGTCGCGGCGCCGAAATGGCTTTGCAGCACTTCGCGCGCCGCCGCCGTCACCGGCATCGGCACGTCCATGTCGCGGCCGAGTTCGAGGCCGAGGTCGAGGTCCTTGCGCAGGAGTTCGGGCGTGAACGTCGTGGTCCAATCGAGATTGACCAGAGCCGGCGATTTGTAACGCGTGAACATCGAGCCCATCACGCCGTTGTTGAGAAACGCCAGAAACGCGTGGCGCGGCACGCCCATCTTGTTGGTCAGCAGCGTGATCTCGATCAAATTCTCGATCACCACGCCGAGCATGACGTTGTGGGCGATCTTGCAGACGCGCGCCAACTCGCCCTCGCCGACGTAGGACACGCCCTGCGGCGCGAACACCTCGATCAGCGGCGTCGCCGCCTTGCAGGCGGCCGCGGTGCCGGACACCACGGCGGAGAGTTTGCCGGCCTTGATGACCTTGGCGTTGCCGCTCACCGGCGCGGCGACGAAATCCGCGCCGCGCGCTTTGAGCCGCTCGCGGATCGCCCTGGATTCCTCGACCGCGATGGTCGAGCAATCGACCACGACCGGCGGCATGCGGCCGCCGTCGCCGCTCGCCACGCCGTCTTTGCCGAGCAGCACGTCTTCGACGTCTTTGCCGGTGGCGACGATGGAGAACAGAATGTCGACGTTGTTCAGCTCGGCGAGCCGGTCGACCACCTTGGCGCCGAGTTTGGCGAGCGGCTCGGCCTTGGCGCGGGTGCGATTCCAGACCGAGACATCATGGCCGGCCTTGACCAGACGTTCCGCCATCGGCGCGCCCATGCGGCCCATGCCGATCCAGCCGATTTTTTGTGTGTTGTTTTGCGTCGCCATCCGAAACTCCCTGTCTACGGGCCTGTCCTAGCACAGCGTGCGACCGCTGCAACGTTGTCGAAGCCTTGATAATCGCCGTAAACTGCCGCCGCATGGCCAATGCTGCACAAGCTTTCGAGTTCGCGCCGCATGCCGGCGCCGAGCGGCGAATCCTCGCGCAGGTGCTGCGCAACGCGCTGCCGTTCGTCGTGCTCGGCGCGATCTGGGAGGCGGTGGCGCATCTCGGCGCGTTTCCGGCGCAATTCTTTCCGCCGCTGGAGACGATCGGCGCCACCTTCGTGCAGCTCACGCTGAGCGGCGCGCTGCCGCATCACGCGCTCGACACGGTGCTGCGTCTTCTCGCCGGCTTCGCGCTCGCCGCCGTTGTCGGGCTCGCGATCGGCGTCGCCATGGGCCGCTCGCGCCGCGCCGAGGACTATCTGCTGCCGCTCGTCGCGATCGGCGCGCCGATTCCCGGCCTTGCCTACGCGCCGCTGTTTCTGTTGTGGTTCGGTCCCGGCAACGTGCCGTCGGTGTTGCTGGTCGCGTTCGTCTCGGCGTTTCCGATCGTTTACAATTCCTGGACCGGCGTCAAAGCGGTGAAGGAAATCTGGCTGCGCTCGGCGCAGGCCATGGGCGCCGACGACCGGGCGCTGTTCCGCCACGTCATCCTGCCGGGCGCGCTGCCTTACATCATGACCGGGCTCCGCCTCGGGCTGGCGCAGGCCTGGCGCATCCTGGTCGCGGTCGAAATGCTCGCCGCGGTGCCGTGGGGTCTCGGCTGGCTCATTTTCGGCGCCCAGGAATTTCTCAACACCGACGTCATGCTCGCCGGCATCGCGGTGATCGCCGCGATCGGGCTCGCGCTGGAAAAACTGGTGTTCCAGAAACTCGAAGATTTTACGCTGGTGCGCTGGGGCATGGTGACAACATGAACGCCGAGCGCATCCGATCGTGGCGGCGCGGCGCAACCAGCATCGTGGTGGTGGCTGCGATCTACGAGGCGGTGGCGCAGAGCGGCGCGTTCGCGCCGGCGCTGATGCCGACGCTGCCCACCGTGGCGCAAACCTTCGCCGGCATGATTGCCGACGGCAGCATGCTGCATCATGCGGCGGCGACGCTCGCCCGCGTGCTGCTCGGCTTTTCGTTCGCGACCGCGGCCGGGCTGATCGTCGGCGTGCTGATGGGCCGCTTCCGCCCGGTCGAGCATTTCGTGCTGCCGCTCGCCAGCGCGCTGATGCCGATCCCCTCGCTCGCCTGGATTCCGGTTTTCATTCTCTGGTTCGGGCTGGGCAACATGGTGACCGTGCTGATCGTGTTCTACGCCGCCTTGTTTCCCATGCTGCTCAACACCTGGACCGGCGTGCGCTCGGTCAACCCGATCTGGCTGCGCGCGGCGGGAGCGATGGGCGCGACTGAACGAAAACTGTTCTGGAGGGTGATCGTGCCGGGCGCGTCGCCTTTCATCATCGCCGGCTTGCGGCAATCGTTCCTGCGTGCCTGGATCGCGGTGATCGGCGCCGAGATGCTGGCGGCGTCCGATTGGGGGCTGGGCTGGGTGATCTTCGACGCCAAGCAGTTCCTCAACGCCGACGTCATGCTGGCCTCGATCGTGGTGATCGGACTGATCGGCTTTGTCACCGAGCGCCTGGTGTTCGGCTCGCTGGAGCGCGCCAC
>JASHSE010000016.1 GCA_030036975.1 Xanthobacteraceae bacterium
CGCGGCGCAGGTTTCTCGCCGGCGGCCTCGCTGCGCTCGGCTTCGGCGCGTCGGCCGCCGCGTTGGCGAAGCCGGCGCGCGCCCAGACGGCGGCGCCGGCGGCACGGATCGACGTGCATCACCACTTCGTTCCGAAGGTCCACGCTGACGCTGTGGTCAAGCACGGCGGCCGGGTGCCGGCATGGACGGTGCAAGCCTCGTTCGCCGACATGGCCAAAGCCGGCGTGACCAAAGCCGTGCTGTCGCTGGTGCCGCCCGGCGTCTGGTTCGGCGACGTCGCCGCGGATCGCGCGCTGGCGCGCGCCTGCAATGAGGCCGGCGCGCAATTATGCAGCGACAATCCCGGCCGCTTCGGCCTGTTCGCCGCGATTCCGCTGCCCGACGCCGACGGCAGCGTGCGCGAGATCGAATATGCGCTCGACGTGCTCAAGGCCGACGGCATCGGCCTGTTCACCAGCTACGGCGACAAGTATCTCGGCGACGCGGCCTTCGTGCCGGTGTTCGAGGAGCTCAGCCGCCGCCGCGCCGTGGTCTACACGCACCCGCTCAATCCGGCCTGCTGCAGCCATCTCGCCGATGGCGTCGGCCCGAGCTCGATCGAGTTCGCGACCGACACCACGCGCACCATCGCCGACCTCATCTTCGGCAAGGCCGGCACCGCGTTCCGTTGCCCGGACGTGAGGTTCATCTGGTCGCACAGCGGCGGCACCCTGCCGTTCCTGATCGGCCGCTTCATCCGCGAGCAGCTGGTGAGGAAGGATCCGCGCATGCCGGACGGCGTGGAGCCGGTCGTGCGCAAGTACTTTTACGAAATCGCGCAAGGCAACGAGCCGGGCCAGTTTGCGGCCCTGCTCGCGCTCGTGCCGGTTTCGCAGATCATGTTCGGCTCGGATTTTCCCTTCCGCGACGCCAAGGAGGCCGCCGATGGGCTTGACGCCTACCGGTTCAGCGCCGCCGAACGGGCCGCGATCGACTCCAAAAATGCGCTGCGGCTGTTGCCGCATCTCGCCGGCTGAAGGCTCGCTTCGGCCATAATGCCCGCACCGCTTCACATTTTGGCCACCGCTTGCATTCATCATTCGGTTCGGTCATTCCGGCTGGTAAGGCGTTCACGGCAAGGCACGGCTCCGCGGCTGTCCGCGCGCGGAGGCGAGGGATAGGGAGAACCGATATGAAGCGATCCTTTGCTGCGGGCTTGGTTGGGGCGAGTTTAGTGGCACTGACGGCGTTGGCGCCGGAGCAGGCCGCGGCGCAGTATCCGCCGCCGCCGCCGCCGGATCCGGCGGCGCCGGTGGGCGGCGCCATCGTCGGCGGCGTGCTTGGCGGCATCGTCGGCGGGGCATTAGGCGGTGGTCGCGGCGCTGCTGCCGGTGCTATCCTCGGCGGTACCACAGGCGCCGTCATAGCTGCCGAAGCGCAGGCACGGCCCCACGGCTATTATTGGTGGCGCGGCGCCTGCTACTACCGTTATCCGAACGGTGCCTGGTCGCAGCCGCTCTATCCGAGCTATTGCGGCTACTGAGATCGCGCGGGCACGGGCGCTCGAAGGCGACGCGATCAACCGTTGACGGCGACCGCCGGCGGGACCATCGGCTCCGCCGGCTTTTTCACGCGCGTCCGGAAGAAGCCGAGCACGCGCCGCGCGGTCTCGTCCTGCAGCCGGTTGAAGCTCGCCAGCGCCTGCTCGAGGTCGTTGGCCGACAGGCCGCGGTCGGCGGCGCGGAGCAGCAGAATGGCCTTGGTCGTGGTCGAGGACAGGCCCGCCACCTTGGCGAGGATCAGCACGATCTCGGCGCCGGGATCAAGCAGGGCCCGCTCGACCACGTCGATCGGCGTGTCGCAGAGCAGCGACAGCGCGATCGCGGTCTCTTCGAATTTGCGGTCGCGGGCGTATTGGTAGATCTCTGCCTCGCCGATGCGGCGGATACGGTTCTGCCGCTCCACCTCGGCCTGCGCGGCGGCAAAATCCGGCGAGGCATTGCGGATTTCGCTGCGGATGCCGCCCGCGACCTCGGCCACCACGCCCTCGACCGCGGCGCCGGCCTGCGGGTTTTCCGCGGCGAGCCGCGCCCGCACCGCGTTCGAAGCCTTCTCCAGCAGCATCAGAAAGTGCGGCCGCGGAATGTCGCCGCGGCGGCCGACCTCGGTCGCCAGCGCGTCGTCGCCGGTCGAACGCTTGACCAGCATGCGGAAGCCGGCGTCGGAAAACCGGGCACCGGCGTTCTTGACCACCGAATGCACCACGTCGCGGTCGCCGCGTTCGACCAGCACGTCGGTCACCGCCTCGCTCAGCGATTTGCGCCGAGCGATGGCAGCCAGGTGCTGCTGGCTCTTGCTCGCGGCATTGGCGAGGAGTTCGCGCTCGCCGAGGCGTTCCGATTGGCTGAGCACCGGGTAGGCGACGTCGATATCGTCGTCGAACGCCAGCATGCTGACGACGCTCGCCGGAGCGTTGGCGATCGGCGCCAGCCGATGCGACAGCCGGGCACGCGCCTTGGCCTCGATGGTTTGGACGAGCCGCACCATCACGTCGTCGAATAGTCCGATCTGCGTCTCGGAATAACGCGGCGCACCGCCGACGAACAGGTCGGTGACGCGGGTGAGCATTTCGATGCGGCGCGTATTGCTGCCGCCGCTGAGCGCGGCCTCGAGTTCGTCGAGCAGGGGCAGGGTACGCATTAATCTTCCGGATGCGGCACGCCATTGAACTTGCAATGACAATGCCGTCGGAACGGTGAACAAACCCTTGCCTGCGGCGCCGCCTTGGCGCGCTTAAGGGCGTTAACGGATGGTGACGAAGGGCCTGATCAGCGCCGGCCGAACGCGCCCATGCGGGCATACACGTCGGCCGGCACGCCGTAATCGCGCAGCAGCGGCCGCGGATCGCGCAGCCCGCAGGCCTCACGCTGCACCATGAACGACCACAGCGCGTCGCTCGCATCCTGAACCAGTTGTGCGCGGGCGCCATCGCGCTCGCCGCTGCTGTTGTCATAATCGGACAGTGCGGCGAGCGCGGCTTCCAGTGCCCGACCGAGTCGGCCAAGCGCGCTGGCCCGTTCCTGGGCGATCTCGTAATCGAGCGCGGCGATCGGCGCGGTGCGCGAGTGCCCGCCGGGCAGGCGCAGGCTTGTGCTCAGGCTCATGGCGAACGCTCCCATATGACCAGCGTGACCCCGGCTGCCGCATCGAGCGCGCGGCGCGGCCCAGGCTTCAGTCCATGCCGCGCCAGCACGTCCTCGGGCGTCGCATCCGGTCCGACGCCAACGAAAACCGGTCGGCCGCCGGGAATTTTGGCGTGCGCGGCGCGCGACAGATGAAAGGCATCGTAAACCGGCAGAAAGATGCTGAACACCTCTGTGCCGCCGATCGGCGCGATGGCGCCGGCGGGTGCGCCGAGCGCGGCGATCGCCTGCTCGATCATGGCGCCATCCGGATTCCACAACAGCGAATGGGGATGCGCCGGGTCGGGCGCAATCGCGGCGATCTGCCGCGTCACCACGAGACGCTTGCGGCGCGCGGCGCGCGGGCCGCCTTCGTGCGAATGCCGGCCGTGCACCACCACGGCGACGCGATCGAGCGCGTCCTGAAAAACTTTCTGATCGGCATCATTTTGGATCGAGGGCGGCATAACGCCGTTGATGTCGGCGATCATGCCGTCGCTCGAAACGATGACATAACCCTCGACGCGGCGCGGCCCGATCATGGCGCGACGATAGCCGGCCCAAGCGGCGAAGTCATTTGCACACGGCAAAACCCCGCCGTAATGTCGCGCCGCAGACGACGGAGCGCAGCCAGCCAGCCCGACATGAACACGCCCGCCGACGCGCAGACCAAGGCCTTGGAATTCGTCCACCACGCGAGCTTGTTTACGCTGATTGCCACGATCGCGCTGCTCGCCTGGGTGGCTTCCGGGGTTGATTTCTCGAGCGACGCTTTGCGCTTTGGCGCGATGGCTTGCCTCACGCTGTCGGTCGTGTTCGGCGTCGGCACTTTGGCGCTGATCCCACTCATTGAGGAGGCGCGGCGGCCCGGCCAATCCAACTTCGACGCGGCGCCGGCTTTTTTCTTGGTCGGCAAGCGCAGCGCGCGGCTCAAAACGGTGATGCTGCCGCAATACGCCTTGCTGCTCGCCGGCGTCATCCTTTACGTCGTCGGCATGGTCGACTGAGCGGCGGAAGTCTGCCC
>JASHSE010000122.1 GCA_030036975.1 Xanthobacteraceae bacterium
AGGAGATCGAGAGCCGCATCAAGGTCGAGACCGAGGAGAAGGATCAAGCCGAGCTCGCCCGCTTCAAAGGCCTCGTCACCATGTACCAGAACATGAAGCCGCGCGACGCCGCCAAAATCTTCGACCGGCTCGAAATGGACGTGCTGATCAAGGTTGCGTCTCAGATCAACCCGCGCGTCATGGCCGATATCATGGCGCAGATGACGCCCGACGTGGCCGAGCACCTCACCGTCGAACTTGCCAGCAAGGCGCAGGAACCGGCCAAGAACGCCCCCGGCGAGCTGCCGAAGATCGAAGGCAAGCCGACCGGGCAGTGATGTTTTGACCCAGCCCCCGCGCTGTATCACCCGGCGGTGCTGATGTACTCTTCGCCAAGTCGAGTTCGCGTCAAGCGCGGCCATGGTTGAGGCAAATAAAGAGGCGGTCATCGCCATCCAGGGCGGCGGCGTGTATGCCTTGTCGCTGCTTGGTCAGGCGCGGGCGGTGCTGGAGCATGGTTACGTGCCGCTTGCTTTCGCCGGCACCTCCGGCGGCGCGATCCTGGCTTGCCTGCTCTGGAGCGGACTAAGTCCTCGGCAAATTCAAGCCGAGTTCACCGACATGGTGAAGGCAGACCCGAGCGCGCTGGTCAAGCTGCTTGCGCAGTTCGAGCCGCCTCCCGATCCGGAATTCAACTTCGCTAGCTTCGTCGATCTACAAGCACAGTTGCAGGCGGCGCTGCGGAGCATACCGACCGGCGAGCCGGACAATGCCGGCCTTTTCCGCAAAGCCATCAAATTCGTTCCGAATACGTACAAAGCGGCCGGCAAAGTCAAAAATCTATGGCGCCTCTGGAGGCTGGTTCAACCGCACATCCCGAGACGTGGCCTGTTTCGAGGCAGCGAACTGGAAGGTCTGATCGAAAGGTTGATCCGCAAGGGGTTCGGCGAAATTGCCGGCATGCCGCCGGTCGGTGATCCCATCACATTCGGCAAAGTCTTCGAACTCATGAAGCTGAACCCTGGTTTCTATCGGGCGCCCTTGCTGTTGACGGCGACGAACTTGTCGCGACGCCGCCTCGAACTCATTAGTTCCGTCGATCCGCATTATCTTGGCATGTCAATTGCCGCGGCGGTTCGGGCCTCGGCCGGATTTCCGATCTTTTTTCGTCCGTGGGAATGCCTGGTAAACGAGTGGTTCGTCGATGGCGGCGTCATTTCGAATTTCCCGATTTGGACCTTCTCCGATGCCTTTCGTCATCAAGTTGCGAGATCGGAATTCTACAGCACACTCGCCTGGCGGCCGTGGGTGCGAATCGGCTTGCGCGTGGTGGACGATGTTGTGGCACCCGACGATGTGAGGCAGCCTGGCGTGTTTCTTAGAGCGATTGTCGGCATGCTGACCGGCGCGGCCCGCAATCAGCTAGAGGAGGTCCTGGCCGGACTCAGCACCCGCTCGATTGTCATCAGACAGCCGACGTCGAATACCGGCGGTCCAGGTGTTCTCGCAGTCGGCGCAGTTACGGAGGACGTAATCGGCGATATGGTGCAGCGTGGTTACGACGAGGCTCAGCGTGAGCTCGCGTGTACTGGGGCGCCCGGCGTGTACAAGCCGGACCGTGACGCCGTAATCACCGCGCGGCTCAAATTGCTGGTCGACAAATGCCAGCGAGCGATAGGCACGACGGTTGAGGCGAAATTTCGCGCCAATATCTTCATTCCCGTTCAGAACAGTTTGCGCATGGTCTACAGTTATAATATGGAAGGCGACAGCGACAAGGACTTGGTGTTCCCGAGCCTTTCGATGGGCGTGACCGGCGCCTGCTACCAGCTCAGCACCGCTCTGGTGTGCAACTTGGCAAAGGTCGCAAGATTGCGACTCGAGCAACCGGATACCTATAAGGCGTTGTTTGAGATGCCTGCGGCCCTGCAGGATAAGGTGAAGAAAGACCGAACATGGCTGATGAGCACGCCGATCTTCGATCCGCAGGAGGTCAGAGTCGTGGCCACTCGCACGCACGCAGCGGTCCCCGTGGCGTCCGCCTTGGGTATGTGCTTGCGCGGCCCGGTCCTGGGCGTGCTCAATCTCGACGCCGCATGGGATTATGAGAAGATTGAATTGAACCCTGATTCGGACGTACACTCCGGTGATGTTCGCATTCGGGCCATTGCCGATATCATGCAGGCGCAAGCCTTGACGATCGGCCCCGAGCTTGCCACATGAGCGGCCGCAGTTTGGAGGCAACCATGGTAGATGATCCCAAGAAAGAGCCGGTATTCGAGATCGCCGAGGGCGCCGTGACACAGCTGCACGGGGCCAGATTGCCGCGCGGAATTCTGACCGTCGGCCCCAGCGTTGCGGAAGCTAAGGTGCCGACGCCCGAGCAATCAGAGCTAGTCGTTAACGGAGTTTACAGCTTCGCCAGGCTTTTGAGCGACGTGTGACGTTGGCACCGGCGAGCGAGCCGCGCTGGACCGATCGGCAGCAGAAGTTGCTCGCGAGCGCGCGGTCTGCGGCGCTTGCTGCCTATTGCCCCTATTCGAAATTTCGGGTCGGCGCCGCCGTGGTCGCGGGCGGGAAGACTTACACCGGCTGCAATGTCGAAAATGCGTCATACGGCTTGACCGTTTGCGCCGAGCGTGCCGCGATTTTCAGCGCTATCGCCGCCGGCAACCGCCAGATCGACATGATCGCAATAGCGTGCATTGATGCGTCGCCAGAGAACTTGTCAGTACGTATGCCCTGTGGGGCCTGTCGGCAGGTGATGGCCGAATTTGCCCGTTCCGATATTCCTATCCTTGTCGATGGCGTGGGGCCTCTGCGATTATCCGATCTTCTGCCGTCGCCGTTCGTGTTTGCACAGCCTTAGTGCTCAGTACGGGGTACGAAACATAGATCGGAGGGAAGGTGAGAAACGTCCATGTTCCTGCGCAATTATTGGTACGTCGCGGCGAGCGACACCGAGATCGGCCGAAAGCCGCTCGCCCGCACGATTCTCGGCGAGCCGGTGGTGCTGTTCCGCAGCGAGGCCGGTGCGCCGGTGGCGTTCGAGGACCGCTGTCCGCACCGGCATCTGCCGCTGTCCATGGGCAAGCTGTTCGGCGACGTGCTGCAATGCCACTATCACGGCTTGCGCTTTGCGGCGGATGGCCGCTGCGTGCGCATTCCCGGCCAGGAGCACATTCCGCACGGCGCCAAGGTTCGCACCTATCCGGTAGTGGAGCGCTACCACTGGGTCTGGATCTGGATGGGCGATCCGGCGCTGGCCGATCCGGCCAACATCACCGATTTCCATTGGTTCGACGATCCGAATAATTGGGGCGCTAAATCCTCCTATCTGCACGTTGCGGCCAACTGGCAGCTCGTCGTCGACAACCTGCTCGATCTCACGCATCTCGCCTTCGTGCACGACACCACGATCGGCAATCTGGCGCTCGCCGAGCACGCCAAGGTGAACGTGGCGCGCGCGCCCAACAACGTGGTCATGACGCGCTGGATCATCGACCAGGAGCCGCCGCCGACGTTTAAGAAAGTCGGCGGCTTTACCGGCAATGTCGACCGCTGGCAGATCATCGACTTTACGCCGCCGGCTTTCCTGCGGCTCGACGTCGGCGCCACCCCGACCGGCACCGGGGTGCCGCAAGGCCGGCGCGTCGGCGGCATCGGCATGCGCAATCTCAACGCCATTACGCCAGAGACCGAGACCACGTCGCATTACTTTTGGGGGCAGGCGCACGACTTCGACGTCAACAATCCCGACATGACCAACCGGATTTTCGAGCAGATCCGAACCGCGTTCGCCGAAGACGTTGCGGTGTTCACCGCGCAGCAGAAGAATTTGAATATCTTTTCCGATCCCCCGCAGGTCGACATCAATGCCGACGCCGGCGCGCTCGCGGCGCGGCGCATCCTCAAGCAACTCTACGACGAGGAGCAGGCCGCGCGGCAGGTGGCGGCGGAGTGATCGATAGCGAATGGCGAATAGCGAATGGGGCAATTATCGCCGGTCGCCCACTCGCCCATTCGCCATTCGCTATTCGCGTCACAAGCTTCTGTATTCGGGAGACAAAGACATTAATCAGCCGTTAAACGCACGGCTTTAGGGTCGCCGGCCTCTTCCGTTTGTCGAGTCCAGTTCCATGGCGTGCGGCCGCGTTGCGTCAGTTTCCGCCAGCCTTGCCGCGGTAGCATTCGCCGCTTTAATGGCGCTGCGTCCCGCGATCGCCGACCCGATCAAGGCCGACCTGACCGCAAGCGAAGCCGGCGGCTATGCCCGCCTTATCTTCAACCTCAGCGACTACGACCCGGCGAATATCCGCCAGGCGGACAACGTGCTGATCATCAGCTTCCGCGCGCCCGTCGACGTCTCGGTCGAGCAACTCGCCACGCAAGTGCCTGATTACATCGGTGGTGCGCGGCGCGATCCGGACGGCATGGCGGTGCGCTTTGCGCTCAAGCGCGCGGTCACGGTCAATGCCATGCCTGCGGGCGAGAAATATTTCGTCGATCTGTTGCCCGACAGCTGGCACGGCCTGCCGCCCGGCCTGCCGCAGGACGTGGTCGAAGCGCTAGCGCGCCGCGCCCGCGACGCCGAACAGCTCGCCGAGCGCGAGCGCCGGCTGGTGGCACTGCAAAAAGTTCCGCCGGTGCGCATGCACGTCGCCACCCAGCCGACCTTCACGCGCTACGTGTTCGACGTGCCGGAGCAGATTAAGGTCGTCGCAAAGCGCGCCGACAAGGCGCTCACGCTTATCTTCGATGCGCCGCTACGGTTCGATCTCGGCGATGCCGCGGCAGCGCTTCCGGCCACGGTGCGCGCAATCGAGCCGCAGACCGAAGAGCAATCGGCGTTGCTGCATTTCAGCTTCGCCGAGAAGGTTCAGGTACGCACCTTCCGCGACAACAGCGGCTATGTGGTTGACGTCGTCGATCCGGACGCTAAGCCGGCGCAAAATTCCGTTGTATTGACCCTGCCGCCAGGCGCGGTGCCGCCGCCCGTATCTGCCGCGCCCGCGGCGAATCCGACGCAGCCGGCGATGCCGGCGCCGCCCGACCAGCAGAGCGCGGCAAAACCGCGCGCTGCGGGCGCGGCGGCAGCGCCGGCGCCGGTGCCGGCCAAACCTGCCGCACAACTTAAGCCGCAGCAACCGAACCGGCACGCTGCGCCGCAGCCGAACGAGCAAGCCACGCAACAACCGGCGGTACCGCAGCCGGCGATGGCTCAAGCCGCGGCAGCGCTCCCGGCGAACAAATCGCTCGCACCGCCACCGTCGCCACCGGCCAGGGTCCATGCTCAAGCTCCCGCGGCCAACACCGCGCCGCCGGCAGCGGCGCCGCCGCCAAAGCCGGCTGCCGCGGCAACGCCGGCCGCAGCAAGCCATCCCGCGGTTGCGGCGGCTGCGCCGGCGCGTAATGTCGCGG
>JASHSE010000123.1 GCA_030036975.1 Xanthobacteraceae bacterium
AGCTCGTCGGGCGGCAAGGTCGAAGCCGCGGCGAGCCGCGCATCGTCGCGATCCTCGCCGGGCAGCACCGCGAGCGCGATGGGTTGTTCGCGCGCCAGCGCGGCGAGCCGCTCGACGCCGTAGCGCCACCAATCGAGCCCGCCGAGGAGCCGGACGACGATGATCTTGGCGTGGGCGCCGACGCGGTCGATCCAAACATCGACCGACATGGGGTGGCGCAGTTCGCGCAAGTGCGCGAGCCGCACGCTCGGCAGCGTGTCGCGTTCGATCGCCCAGGCGGCGGCAAGTCCGGCGAGATCGCTGTCGGCAAACGACAGCACGGCGACGTCGCCCGGCGGCTGGCCGAGATCGACCGCTTCGACGATGTCGTCGAGGCTGGTCGAGCTGGTCGTGAGCAGATGCATCACCTGCTCCGCGCACTATCCCGCGAGCGCGCGCGCCACGGCGGCGCGATCGAGACCCTTCAGCCCGATCACCACGAGCTGGCCCTGTCGCGTTTCGGCGGCGCGCCACGGCCGGTCGTATTGATGGGTGACGCGGCCGCCGACCGCCTGCACCAGAAGCCGCAGCGGCTTGCCGGCGACCGCGGCAAAACCCTTTACGCGCAATACGTCAAATTTTTCCGCCAGCGCCGCGATGCGTGCGGAAAGTGCCGACGGCTCGGCGATTTCGCCGAGCGGTACGACAAAGGAGTCGAAATCGTCGTGGTCGTGCTCGGCCTCGGCGTCGTGCAGCGTGCGGCGGTTTTCGATGTCGGCCTCGGTGCCGATGCCGAGCCCGAGCAACAGCGCCGCATCGACCTTGCCGTCGGCGACCGCGATGGTCTTGACCCGCCGCGGCAGCGCGTCCGCAATCGCCGCCTGCGCCTTGGCGAGGCCGGATTCGTCCACCAGATCGCGCTTGTTGAGCACGACCAGATCGGCGCAGGCGATCTGGTCCGCAAAAACCTCTTCGATGGGATCGTCGTGGACGAGCGCGGCGTCGGCGGCGCGCTGCTGCGCCAGCGCGGCGAGATCGTTGGCGACGCGGCCGTCGGCAAGCGCGGCGCCGTCGACCACGACGACGACGCCGTCGACGGTGACGCGGCTTTTGATCGCCGGCCAGTGGAACGCCTGCACCAGCGGCTTCGGCAAGGCGAGGCCGGAGGTTTCGATGACGATGTGCTCGACGGCATCGCGCGACAGAATGCCGTCGAGCGCCGGTATGAATTCGTCGGCGACCGTGCAGCACAGGCAGCCATTGGCCAGTTCGACGATGTTCTCCTCCGGGCAGGCTTGGTTGCCGCAGGCCTTGAGGATTTCGCCATCGATGCCGACGTCGCCGAATTCGTTGACGATGACGGCAAGGCGTCGGCCCTCCGCGTTGCCGAGCACATGGCGAATCAGCGTGGTCTTGCCGGCGCCCAAAAGCCCGGTGACGATGGTGCAAGGCACGCGCGCGAGCGAGCCGGTCATCTCGTTCATAAGTCGGTCTCCGTAAAGCCGAGCGGAGGAACCCGGGCGATCAAACGGCCCTTGAGCGGTTCGGGCCGGCCGTACCACGGCAAAATCCCCTGGGCATTGCCGGCCATAAGGCGCGCGCCGGCGACCAGCGCTTCGCCGCATGTCGGGTCGAGACCGCCGAACACGTAGGTCCACGAGCCGGTGCAGCGCATGGCGGCGCTCGGGCCGCGCGTGCAATTGGCGAGGCAGCGCAGCCGCCGCACCTCGACTTCAGTGCCGGCCGCGGCGCGCTCGGTCGCCGCCGCAAGGAGTTCGCCGGGCCGCGGCACCTGGTCAGGTTCGCCGGCCGCGCGGCAGGTGATGCAAACGTAAACCAGCGGCGCGGCGGCGCAGGCGTCCGCATTTTGTTTCACGTCGGCTGCAGGATCGCCCACCCGCGCGGCTCCACGGAAAAAGATTTCGCCAGGTGCGCAGGTGCGGACCGTCTTGCGCCGAGGCACCCCGCCCGGCTCGATCGCATCGACGGCAGGTCTCCTGGCTCGCGGTTTAACGCCCGTGACCGCCTTCCCGGATTGAAAATCCAGTGGCTTTTTGGATTACGGGCTCGCCGCTTACAGTTGCGGGGGCAGCTGCGGATTAGGAACCGGGGTTCCGCACCGCATTCCCTTTTCGGCCTCTCGCGAGGCACCGTCGATATACTATAGATAGATTTCGCGCCGCCGGGCTGTCAATGTGATGTCGAAGGCAAGTGTCCGGCGGTACGCATGATCGATTCGTCATTCCGGGGCCGAGCCAACGGGTCCGGCCCGAAGAGGGGTCCCCATCGCGCTTGCGCGATGGGGACCCCGGGCCGGCCCGATGACAAGCTCCGCGAGGAGCCCGGAATCCATAACCCCGGCGCTGGGCGTATGGATTCCGGACTCGCCGCTTCGCGGCGATCCGGAATGACGATCGAGAAATTCCGCGTTGCATATATGGTGAGCGGCGAAGCGAAACTCACGTTCGTGCTGGGCGGCGCCCGTTCGGGCAAGAGCCGCTATGCCGAAAGCCTGCTCAGCGCATTGCCGCCGCCGTGGATCTACATCGCCACGGCGGCGGCCGGCGATGCCGAGATGGCGGCGCGCATCGCGGCGCACCGCGCGCGCCGGGCCGCGTCGTGGCGCGCCGTCGAAGCGCCGCGCGATATCGTACGCTCGCTCGCTTCGTGCGGCGACGCGCCGG
>JASHSE010000124.1 GCA_030036975.1 Xanthobacteraceae bacterium
CCCGGGCATCCATGCGGCTTCAACGCAGCATGGATTGCCGGGTCAAGCCCGGCAATGACGAATGAAGGAGCTCGATCGATTACAGCGGAACGTGCTCTAATTTTTATCGCCAACAAGGGAACCCCTTTCGGTAACGACGTGCTGAATCAGGTCTCTTTGCTCCGAAACAACAGGCACGCGTCGCCATAGGAGTAAAAACGATAGCCGGCGTCGATGGCATGCGCATAGGCGCGCCGCATCGTGTCGAGGCCGCTGAAGGCCGCGACCAGCATGAACAAGGTCGAGCGCGGCAGGTGGAAATTGGTCAGCATCAGATCGACGGCGCGGAAGCGGTAACCCGACGTGATGAAGAGCGCGGTGTCGCCGGAAAACGCGGCGAGCGTGCCGTCGGCCGCGGCGGCGCTTTCGATGAGCCGCAGCGAGGTCGAGCCGATCGCAACGATGCGTCGGCCGGCGGCGCGCGCGGCATTGAGCGCGGCGGCGGTCTCGGCGCCCACCGTGCCCCACTCGGGTTGCATGCGATGGCCCGACGTGTCGTCGGCCTTGACCGGCAGGAACGTGCCGGGGCCGACGTGCAGCGTCACTTTGTGGAGGGCGATATCCCGCGCACGTAAGGCGGCGACCAGATCGCCGGTGAAATGCAGTCCGGCGGTCGGCGCCGCGACCGAGCCCTCCTCGCGGGCGAACATGGTCTGATAATCGGCGCGGTCGGCCTCGTCGGCGGCGCGGCGGCCGGCGATATAGGGCGGCAACGGCATGTCGCCGCGCTCAGCCAAAGCCGCATCGAGCGCAGCGCCATGGAAGGCGAACGCGAATGTCACCGCGCCGCCCTCCCCTTTGGCCTCCACAATGGCGTCGAGTTGATCGAGGAAGCAGACTTTGCCTTCGGCGCCGAAGCGCACCACGTCGCCCGCGGCGAGGCGCTTTGCCGGCCGCACCAGCGCGGTCCAGCGCGAGCCGTCGAGCCGCCGCGTCAAAGTTGCGGCGATGGCCGGGCCGCCCTCGCCGCCCTCGCTGCGCGGCAGGCGCCGGCCGTGAAGCTGTGCCGGAATGACTTTGGTGTCGTTGACCACGAGCGCATCGCCGGGACGCAGCAGCGCCGGCAGATCGCGCATGGTGCGGTCCTCCAGCGCCGGCGCCGCGCCGGGGTCGCCGGGGCGCACCACCAGAAGCCGCGCCGCGTCGCGCGGCGACGCCGGCCGCAGTGCGATGCGGTCTTCCGGCAAGGCGAAATCGAATAGGTCGGTGCGCATCGCTGGTCAATTTTGGCTGAAAGCGGCGAGCGCGGACTCCGGCGTGCTCGACGTTTCCCGCCATATGTGGTCCATGAGCGGCCGCCCATGCAATCCCGGCAGTGATCTTCGAGCGCGGTTGTCCGGCTTCCGCAACCTGCTTTAAAACGGCGGATCGGCTTTTTTCGACGCAGAAGGCGCGGCAAGCACGTGACCCCAAGCGCGGTCATCCAGGTGAAGCGCGGCATCGGCGACGTCATCTGGCATCTGCCGTTCGTCCGCGCTATCGCCGCGGCGGCACCCGGCGGCCGAGTGACGTTCCTCGCGCCGCCATCGAGCGGCGCCCGCGAGCTGTTGGCGGGGGAGCCGTGCATCGCCGAGACGCTTTATTTCGAGCATTCCGGCTCGGAACTGCGGCGCGCCCTCAATTTCGTCCGCCTCGTCGCGCTGTTGCGGCAGCGGCGCTTTCGCACGCTGTGGATTCTCGACCGCACCATCCGGCCGGCGTCGGCCGCGTTTTTGGCCGGCATTCCCGAGCGCATCGGCGTCGGGCTGACGCGGCAACGCTGGTATCTCACCAATCCGGGCATCGATCAGAAGCACTTCCATGATCATCCGATCGGCTGGTCGATCGCGCTGATGGCGGCGATGGACGTGTCGCTGCCCACCACGGAGCCGAATTTACGCGTCGCCGCCGCCACTCGGGCCGCGGTCGGCGCCAAATACGCGAACTGCCCGCGGCCGTGGAGCGCGGTCGGCCTTGGCGGCTCGCATCCCGTGCGGGATTGGCCGGACGACAGGTGGGCAACGCTGATCGCCGGCATGCGCGCTCGCAGCGCCGGCACCGTCTTTATCGTCGGCGGTGCGGAAAGCTCGGCGCGCGCACAGCGCCTGGTGGAGCAAGGGACTGGAGCACGCGCGGTCAACGCTTGCGGGCTAAAGCTGGCCGAGACTGCCGCGCTCCTGCATCACGCCGATCTTTTTGTCGGCACCGATTCCGGTCCGATGAACATTGCGGCCGCGGTCGGCACGCCGGCCTTCGCCCTGTTCGGAGTCAATCCGGTGCTGACCTATTCGAAATTTATCCGCCCGATCGTGCCGGACGGCGGCCCCGCGCCCGGCGGTATGGCCCGCATCACGCCGGCCGACGTGCTCGATCGCATCACGCCCCGGCTTTCGGTTTGCAAGCAACGCGGCTAAGGGAGACGGCGGGACTTTTGCCCTTCGCCGCATTCTCCTGGGAACCGCCATGCCGACGATTTCCGTCTACATCATCGCCTACAACGAAGCCGCAAAGATCAAGGCGGCGGTCGAAAGCGTGCTCTGGGCCGATGAGATCATCGTCGCCGATTCCAACAGCACTGACGGCACCGCCGAGATAGCGGCGGGGCTCGGCGCCCGCGTCGTGCAGATTCCGTTCCAGGGTTTTGGCGATTTGCGCAACCGCGCCATCGCGGCCTGCCGGAGCGAGTGGATTTTCAGCCTGGATTCCGACGAACGCTGCACCAGGCAGGTGCGCGACGAGATTCTCGGGCTGATTGCCGGCGCGCCGGCGCACGACGTCTATCGCGTGCCGCGCCGCAATTACATGATGGGCCGCTGGATCCGCGGCTCCGGCTGGTATCCGAATTTTCGCCAGCCGCAGCTCTTCCGCAACGGCGCGATGCGCTACACGCTCGAGCCGG
>JASHSE010000017.1 GCA_030036975.1 Xanthobacteraceae bacterium
TCGCGCAATGCCTTGAGCTTGGCCTCGCGCTCCTCGACTAGGCGCAGGCCTTCACGCACGACTTCGCTCGCTGAACCATAGCGACCGTCCTTGACGACTTTTTCGACGAAAGCTTCCCAGCGTTCTCCAACCGACACGTTCATGGCGCACCGATAATCATCGGCAGGAATTCGGCCTCCCGCCGATGACAAAATATGCGCAATCTTTGCCATCGGCAAGAGAGCCACCGCCTCATGAGCGCTGCAGGTCCGCGGCGGTGCGGGCGAGAATTTCGACCAGCCGCGCTTCGGCGTCCGGGTCGTTGTCGAGGCGCTTGCCGATGGTTTCGCGCAGATGCTGCAAGGTTGCTTCGACGAGCTGCGGCAGGGCGCGGCGCTGCTCGCGTTCCGCGCCCCGCGCGGTGCGACGCCAGCGGTTGACGCGCTCGCCGAGCGCGGCGAGGCGGTCGAGCACGACGTCGGCCAATTCGCGGTTGGTCGCCAGATAGGTGCGGCCCTCGTCGGTGATGGTGTAAAGTTTCTTGGCGCCTTCCGTTGAAGCGGTTACATAGCCTGCTTCTTCCAAATAGGTAAGGGTCGGATAGACGATGCCGGGACTCGGCGAGTACCAGTCCGCCGTCTTCTCCTCGATGAGCTTGATGATCTCGTAGCCGTGGCGCGGCGCCTCGGCGATCAGCGCCAGCGCAAGGAGCCGCAGGTCGCCCTGCGCCAGCATGCGCCGGGCGCGCAACAAATCCTCGCCGCCCATGCCGCCAAAGCCGCCGCCATGGCGGCCGCCGAAGCCGCCGAAGCGCCCGCGGCGACGGCCGGCCGCCCAGTGTCCGTGATGATGAGATTCGCAGTGTCCGTGCATTTGATACTCCTTGCGTGTTCGGACCTAAGATATATCGCTAGATAGCTCGTTATGAGCTATAGTGCAAGATATATCTTTAGAAACTTCTTTCAGGCTCTTGTTTTTTCTTCTCCAAGATATAGGTAGAAGAAATGAGACTGATAGAGAGGATGAGAGCCATGCTGACGAAAATGATTACAATTTCTACAGACGTGTTTGCGGCGATTTGGGCGGATCGTAAGCCCGGAGAAGACAATGAAGATGCGATCCTACGACGCAAATACGATCTACAAAGACAAGCGGCGCCGGATTCGGGCCGCGATCTGATCGTTCAAGTCGGATATCACGATCCCAGATTCGGAGTGAGACTCGATCCCGATTTTCAAATTTTCCGAACGTACAAGGGGGTCAGATACACTGCACGGGCAATTCAAGGAAACTGGATCTTGGAAAATACTGGACAAGGCTACATAAGCTTGCACCAACTCAACCAAGCGGTCCGGCAGGGAAATGAGAATGCGTGGAACGTTTGGTTCTACATTGATGAGAAGGGCCGAAAGCAACCTATTTCAAAGAAGCGCGATCAATCGAAGATCGCTCATCGCGCTTGAAGCGGGACCGATTGATGTTCGCCTCCTTTTTCCATGAGCTGCGCGCGGCCGGCGTGCCGGTGACGTTGCGCGAGTACCTCACGCTGATGGAGGCGATGGAGCAGGATTTGGCCGACCGCCGCGTCGAGTCCTTCTACTATCTGTCGCGCGCGGCGCTGGTGAAGGACGAGCGCAATATCGACAAGTTCGACCGCGTGTTCGGCCACGTCTTCAAGGGCCTCGATCTCATCGAGCAGGCGCTCGCCGCCGAAATCCCGATCGAATGGCTGAAAAAGCTCACCGAAAAATATCTGACCGAGGAGGAGAAGAAACAGATCGAGGCGCTGGGCGGCCTCGACAAGCTGTTGGAGACGTTGCGCAAGCGGCTTGCCGAGCAGCAAGGCCGCCATCAAAGCGGCGGCAAATGGATCGGCACCGCCGGCACCTCGCCGTTCGGCGCCTACGGCTACAATCCGGAAGGCGTGCGCATCGGCCAGGACAAGAACCGCAATTTCCGCGCCGTGAAAGTGTGGGACCGGCGCGAGTTCAAGGATCTTTCAGGCGACGTCGAGCTCGGCACCCGCAACATCAAAGTCGCGCTGCGCCGGCTGCGCAAATTCGCCCGCACCGGCGCGCCCGAAGAGCTCGATCTCGACGGCACCATCAAGGGCACCGCGCACAAGGGCTATCTCGACATTCTGCTGCAGCCGGAGCGGCACAACACCATCAAGGTGCTCTTGTTCTTCGACGTCGGCGGCTCGATGGACTGGCACGTCAAGGCGACCGAGGAATTGTTTTCCGCCGCCAGAAGCGAGTTCAAGCACATGGTGCATCTCTACTTTCACAATTGCCTGTACGAGCGAGTGTGGAAGGAAAACGCACGGCGCTGGCAACAGACGACGCCGACCTGGGAGGTACTGCACACCTACGGCCACGACTACAAGGCGATCTTCGTCGGCGACGCGTCGATGTCGCCTTACGAGATCGCGGCGCCGGGCGGTTCGGTCGAGCATTTCAACGAGGAGCCGGGCAGCGCCTGGATGGAGCGCGTGACGCGAACCTTTCCGTCGGCCGTCTGGCTCAATCTGGTCGCCGCGCGCGACTGGGACGCCACCGCCTCGATCCGCATGATGCGCCAGATCATGGGCGGGCGCATGTATCCGCTGACCTTGGAGGGGCTGGACGCGGCGATGCGGGAATTGGGGAGGTAGGAATACTCAATTGGTATCATAGATCAACGCCAGTGTGTTCCCTAATCTTTGTCTTGATAAATCCTCGGGCCAAATCTTTGACAAGATCAAATGTGAAGCTACCAGCAGCCTCTGCGCCACGTTTGGTTTTTCGCCAAATCTCTGGATCGCGAATGGCGTCGAGATAATCGTGCCCGTCCCAGCTCAGCCGCCGAAATGTCACCCCCAACCCGACTGACTGTGATCCTGGTGATTCGATGAAGCCGGCCTCGCGTATGAGAGCTAAATGATAGGCGATCTCGTCGGGTGAATATCCATCAATTCGAACCTGGCCATGATATGGATCAATGACGACCATTGTCCCCGGTGGGTTCGAATAGGATTCGAGTTTGAGAAGTAGTTCGCGGATTAGCTCCATATTGCGTTTCATCGTTATAGCCTCACAAACAGAGCCTTCACCAAGGCCATCCTCAATACGCTCGCCGCTTTGCTCTGGTCAGCGCCAATCTGCCGCCTAGTCGTCCTCCAGCGTGTCGGCGATCGGCACGTCATCGACCTTGCGGCCATGCTCATCGATAATGGCGACGAACCAGCCGGCCCATTTCCAGCCCGGCATCTTGACGCCGCGGCGCAGGTCGTCGGCGAGCACCCGGGCGTCCTCCAGGGCGGCGGCGTTGCCGGCGAGCTCGACGCCGCGGTGATTGTTCAGAACGGTCTTGCCGTCGGTGAGATGGAAAAAGTAGCGCGGCATCGGGGCTTCTCGCGTGCGGCGACGTTCGGCCCGCACTCCTAGCACCGCTGCGACCGGCCGTCACGGCGCGACGGGTTTCCGAATCGCCGCGCGGGCGTTATATTCGGGGCCTATCGTCAACAACCGAAAGGAGGTGATCCAGTGTCTCATTGTCTATCGCCGCGGTCGCCGGCATTCGTGAACTGGATCCTCGCCTCTGCCGAGGTCCTCGCTTAGGTGGTCTAATCCACCACCGGGCTCACGAGCGTAAGGCACACAATATCGCCTACGCAACCGGGCCACGGCTTGACAATGGAAGGGCTGCCCGCGGAGGGTGGCCCTTCTTTGTCTGTCCACGCCGGCCCAGTATTCTGAGGCCATGCGCTTGCCGCCATTATTCCAACTCGACCCTTAGCGTTCTTCCCACGGCACTCGCGGCGCGCCGCAGCGTTGCAAGCGTGACCGACGGGTTGTTCGGATCAAGCAACCTGTCGAGTTGGCGCCGGCTCGTGTTCATGCGCGCTGCCATTGCCGTCTTACTCAGATGCTGCTTGTCCATTGCAACTTTAATTTGGTCGGCGATGATCTCTTTGATTGCCGCATCTTCGGTTTCGGCCAGCAGGCATTCCTCGGCAAGAAACTGGTCGAAGGTTTCACTGCGGTCAATTGAGCCCTTTGCCTTCATCGCCGTTTTTCTTTTTCTCATTTTGTAATCTCCCGCTCGCGTCTGCGCGCAAGCTCGATGTCATGCGTTGGAGTTTTCTGCGTCTTTTTCTCGAATCCGTGCAGGAGGACCATCTCACCGCCAACGATGCAGAAGATCACCCGCGCAATTCGACCCCCCGGAAGACGGCTGCGGACCTCCCACAGGCCGCGCTGGATATTCCGGCAGTACGGCATCCCGATTGGCCAACCGAACTCGACCTTCTGAATGTCCTTGCCGATGATGCGGCGATCATCCTTGGATAATTCGAGAAGCCACTCCCGTACGGGTTTTCCGCCCGGCGCGGTAAGATAGAAGCGCGCCGTGATCTTCTTCGAGCGGTCTATCATACCGAATTGTGTCGAAAATGGCACAAGCCCGCAACCAGGAGCCCCTCATGCCCGCCGAAAAATTCGACTTCCGCAGCGCCCAGGGCCACACGCTCGCCGCGCTGCTCGACCGGCCGGACGGTCCGGTGCGCGCGGTCGCGCTGTTTGCCCATTGCTTCACTTGCGGCAAGGATAACAAGGCGGCGCGGCGCATTGCCGAGGGTTTGAAGCTGCACGGCATCGCGGTGCTGCGCTTCGATTTCACCGGGCTCGGCGGCAGCGAAGGCGAATTCGCCAATACCACGTTCTCCTCGAACGTCGACGATCTGGTCGCCGCGGCCGATCATCTGCGCGAAAAACTGGCCGCGCCGGCGATCCTGATCGGCCACAGCCTTGGCGGCGCAGCGGTGCTGGCCGCCGCGCACCGCATCGCCGAGGCGCGCGCGGTGGTGACGATCGCCGCGCCGTGCGATCCGGCGCACGTCGCCGGTCTATTTCGTCAGCACATCGACGCCGTTGCCGCGGAGGGCGAGGTCGAGGTCACGCTCGCCGGCCGGCCGTTCCGCATCCACCGCGCTTTGCTCGACGACATCGCCGAACAGAAGCTGACGGAGCGGATCAAAGATCTGCACAAGGCGCTGCTCATTTTCCATTCGCCGACCGACGACACCGTCGGCATCGACAACGCCAGCCACATATTTCTGGCCGCCAAACATCCGAAAAGTTTCATCTCGCTTGCCGGCGCCGATCATCTGCTCAGCCGCTCAGGCGACGCGGCCTATGTGGCGAACGTCATCGCCGCCTGGGCCGAGCGTTATCTGGACATGGCGGCCGATGTCCAGCCGAGCGACGACACCGCAGCCGGTACGGTCGTCGTGCGCGAAACGCGCCGCGGCAAATTCCAGCAGGAAGTCATCGTCGGCGCCCACCGCTTCCTCGCCGACGAGCCGGCCGATGTCGGCGGCATGGATTCCGGCCCCGGGCCCTACGATTTGTTGCTCGCCGGGCTCGGCGCCTGCACCTCGATGACGCTGCGGCTTTACGCCGAGCGCAAGCAGCTGCCGCTGGAACAAACGACGGTTCGTTTGCGCCACGACAGGATTCACGCCGCCGATTGCGCCGCGTGCGAAACCAAGGAGGGCATGATCGACCGCATCGACCGTGCCATCACGTTGCAAGGCGACCTTGACGCCGAGCAGCGTGCGCGGCTGATGGAGATTGCCGACAAATGCCCGGTGCACCGTACGCTCAAGTCGGAGATCGATATTCGGACGACGGAGGGGTCGTAGCCCGGATGAGCGCAGCGATATCCGGGAACAGCGAACAAGCTTGAAAGCCGCCCCGGATGTCGCTTCGCTCATCCGGGCTACATGTTTGTTACATTTTCGCCCGCGCCGCCCGGATCACCTCAGGGATTGCTGCGTCGTTGCCGGGCGCCATGATGTGGACGCCGGCGATGCCTCGGATCGTAGAAAACTCCGCGATCAGCTCGGCGCAGATCGCGATGCCTTCGCGCGCCGGATCGGCGGCGGCTTCCATGCGTTTGATCAACGCATCCGGGATGATGGTGCCGAACAGGTGGTGTTTCATCCAGGCCGCCGATTTGGCCGAGCGCAGCGGGTTGATGCCGATCAGGATCGCAAGTTTTTCCGCGAGCCCGGTTTGTTCGAGCACGCCGACATAGCGGCGCACGATTGCCGCATCCATGCAGAACTGCGTCTGCACGAATTGCGCGCCGGATTTCGCCTTGCCGGCGAGCGCGTTCGGCTGCCAGCCGGCCGGCGGATCGATCGGCACGTCGGCGGCGCCGAGGAAGAACGCGGCTTTGCCGCCGACCGCGCGCCCGGTCGGCAAGGTGCCGTCGTCGCGCAACCGGCGTGCAGTCTCGATCAGCGTCTTCGAATCGATGTCGAACACCGGCTTGGTCTCGGGCTGGTCGCCGGCTTTGGGGTCGTCGCCGGTCAATAGCAGCAGGTTGCGGATGCCGAGCGCGGCCGCCCCCAAAAGTTCGGCCTGCAGCGCGATGCGGTTCTTGTCGCGGCAGGTGATTTGCAGGATCGGCTTGATCCCCATCTGGTGCAGGATAGCGGCGGCAGCGAGCGCGCTCATGCTGGCGCGGGCGCCGGCGCCGTCGGTGACGTTCACCGCGTCGGCCAAGCCGTTGAGCGGCGCAGCTTTGCGGCGCAGGTCGTCGGCGTCGCAGGACACCGGCGGCGCGACTTCCGCGGTGATGACGAAACGGCCATGCCGCAGCCGCTCGGCGAAGGTTTTCGGGGCTGGGGCGCTTTGCTCGTTCATTGGCGGATCTCGGCGGCGACGCCGCGGCGGGGGGGGCAGGGCGGGGCAGGGTGGCGCGGAAGATCAGCGCTTATATGTTTTGCCACGGCGCTGCAATTGGCACCGGATTGGCACCGGACCTGGATCGGACTTGGCGCTTTCCTGGACAGGAAAGCCCCGTGCCATTAGAGAGTTGCACCACGATGAGCGGCGTCAATGAGATCCGGGCGAGCTTTCTCGCCTATTTCGCGCGCGAGGGGCATGAAGTCGTGCCCTCGTCGCCGCTCGTGCCGCGCAACGACCCGACCTTGATGTTCA
>JASHSE010000125.1 GCA_030036975.1 Xanthobacteraceae bacterium
CGATGTGCCTGATGTCGTACATGCCGGGCAGGCAGCGCGAAAAGCTCAAGGTCGGGATGGCGGCGCCGATCGAGCCCAGATAGGCGCCGACATTGCCGACATTGCGCACCCGCAGCGCCAGGAATTTGCCGTTGTCGTCGAGCGCCAGTTCGACCTCCGAATAGGTATCGCGCGCCTGGTTGTCGCTGACGAACGCCTCGGAGCGCGTCGACATCCAGTGAATTGGCCGGCCGAATTTCTTGGCGCCGACCAGAAGCGCGATGTTTTCCGGATAGGCGCCGGTCTTCAGCCCGAAGGCGCCGCCGACGTCCTCGGTGACGACGCGCAGCTTCTCCTTCGGCAGATTCATGATGGCGAGGATGTTTTCGCGCAGCGTGCCGGCGCTCTGCGAGCAGGCCCGCATCGTATAGGCGTCGGCCGCGGCATCGTAGCTCGCGGTGGCGCCGCGCGGCTCCATCGAATTGATCACCATGCGCTGGCTCATCACCGCGATCTTGGCGACGTGTTTGGCCGCGGCGAAAATCGCCTCGACCTCCCGCGCGTTGGCGTCCGCATCGGCGGCCGGACCCGGCCAGTCGACGGCGAGGTTGCCGGGCGCCTGCGGCCACAATTGCGGCGCGCCGTCGCGCAGCGCTTCGCGCGCATCGACGACCGGCGTCAGTTGCTCGTATTCGATGGCGACCAGTTCGGCAGCGTCCTGCGCGGCGGCCGCGGTCTCGGCGACCACCATGGCGACCGGCTCGCCGACATGCATGACCCGCTCGGACGCCAGCGACGGCCGGAACGGCATGACCAGCGCCTTGCCGCCGCGGCCCGGCAGCGGCGGATGCCGGCCGATGCTGCCGATGCCGGCAAGGTCCTTGCCGGTAAGCACGCCGACCACGCCGGGCGCCTTGCTGGCCGCGTCAACATCGATGCTGACGATGCGGGCGAAGGCGTGCGGCGAGCGCACGAAATAGGCGCAGGCCTGGTTCGGCAGCGGCGCATCGGCGACGTAGCGGCCGCGCCCGCGCACGAGCGGATCGTCTTCGACGCGGCCGTGAAAGTCTGCGCGATGGGTCTCGGAACGGGTCGTGGCGTCCATTTGGGGTCCGGAAATCTCGTTACGCTTCGGGGGCCTTTATAGCGAAAATCTGCGGCCTGTAGCCCGCATGAGCGAAGCGACATGCGGGGTGCGGCCGAGAAGCCCATCCCGGATATCGCTGCACTCATTCGGGTTACGAATCTGGATGCGCGCGCCGGGAGGCGAAAGGTAGTTTGTAGGATGGGCTGAGCGAAAGCGAAGCCCACGCGTTTCTCCGAACCGCCGTACGTGGGCACGGCGCTGCGCGCCTTTGCCCACTCTACGCATTCTCGCTTTCTATTGTGCGCGCCTTACCTGCCGCAATGAGCTGGTGGTGTCCAATTGATGTCGCCGCGGCTTACCGGGACGGACGACCAATACGCTCGTCCTCCGGTGCCGGAACCGGCCGACGGCGTACACACCAGGCCTTGACCGCCGGCGCACAGGATGTCGCCGATCGAGTAGAGCAGGTTGCGGTGGATGCAATAACTTTCGATGGCCGACTGTTCCTGAATAGGTGGAACGGGCGGCCATCCTTCGAGCGCGTCCTGATCGGTGGGCGACCCTTGAGCGTTCGCTACATCGGTCATTATGAGTACGGCGGGGACCAACAATAAGGCTGCTCGCATCGTTCTCTCATGATGCTCGTGATGGGCGGCCAACGGGGCGGCCAAGTGTGCCGGCCCATGAGGACCGAACAGGTCAACCAAAAGAAGCCGCCGCCAGGACACCGAAACCTACCAAAAAGAACCCGACCGTGTCGATGAGCCCTGTAGCCCGCATGAGCGAAGCGATAGGTGGGGTC
Organism: Xanthobacteraceae bacterium; assembly: GCA_030036975.1. GTDB lineage: Bacteria > Pseudomonadota > Alphaproteobacteria > Rhizobiales > Xanthobacteraceae > BOG-931. Next base: position 1,869 of record JASHSE010000125.1, read on the forward strand.
CTTTATGATTCGCAGAAGTTATCGACTCAGACACTACATGAGAGACACTCGGTCCGGTTGGAAATCTAATAGAATCAATATATTGATTATAGTAACGAGACAGTTATTGACAACCGTCCTATCTTTTGCTCTAAACGATTCGCAAATACTCGCTCAATAAGGACGCCGCGCGGACGGCAAGCCGTACGGCAGGAGCGAGTGCGGTGCCTGCGCGCAGGCTTGCCCCCTGCGCCCGGGCGGCTCCGGGCATCACGCGCTGCGGTACTACGGCCGCAGTGAGGGGTGCTGCCTCTGGACTGGGACAGGAAGGGGCGGGTAACGCCCGCCTAGCGAACACCGAGCGTCCGCGTCCCAGGAAGCCTGGCCTGGAGCTGAGCCGGCACGGTGACAACCGGCCGGCAAGAGCCGCGATGGAACGCCGAGAGGCGAGCGCGTCCCGCCTAATGGACGCGCGCCGCGCCCGCAGCGCGGGCGAGCGGTAACGCTCGTCCCGCGTGGCGCGGATCGTGACTACGTGTCTCTCGGCGTTCCGTCTCCTTATTTCTTTCTTTCTTCTTCTTCGTAGCCCGGATGAGCGAAGCGACATCCGGGATCGATCGTGAAGCTTGCACCGCCGCTCCCGGATATCGCTTCGCTCATCCGGGCTACGGCGGCGCGCA
>JASHSE010000126.1 GCA_030036975.1 Xanthobacteraceae bacterium
CAGAAAAGCCGCCCATCGCGAACGCCTTCGACCAGCCGTGATCGGCAGCGATCAACGGCACGGTGAGCACCGGCGGATAGAACATCGCGCCCCAGGACAAAATCTCGGTCACGCCGAGCACGCTGACGGCGCGCCAGGGGCCGAGGAAAAAATCACGAGCGCTGGGCATGATGGCTTTCGTCATTCCGGGGCCGAGCCAACGGGTCCGGCCCGAAGTGGCCGGCCCGATGACAAGCTCCGCGAGGAGCCCGGAATCCATAACCCCGATTCTGGGATTATGGATTCCGGGCTTGCCGCTGCGCGGCAATTCGCAATGACGGCGTGCTAATGCGCCGGCTTGCGCGCCCGCGCCTGGGTGCCTTCCGGCGCGCAGCGGACGTAAACGCCGATGCCGTAGCGGCCGGCCACTTCCGGGTCGATCCAGCGCAGCACCATGGTACGGCCGTCGAAGGAGACGATCTCGCGATCCTGCATGCCGCCGGCCGGCCCGGGCGGCCCGATATAGTTCTTGCCGCTCGGGCTGCCCTTGAGCCGCAACTCCTGCAATTGCGCGCTGTCGGCGAGGTACATCATGACGCCGCCGGTCGGACCGCGATCGATCACCACCGGCTCGCCGCACTGCGCGCGTGCCGCGCTTTCGGTCCGCACCAAATCCTCCGGGCGGTGATAGGAGCCGTAGCCCCACCGTCCGACGATCTCCTCCGGCCGGATCGAGGCCGGGATTTCCGGCACCGGTGGCGGCGCTGCGGCCGGCACCTCCGCGGCCGGCGGATTGGTGGTGCAGCTGCCGAGCGCCAGCGCACAGAGCGCGGCCGCCGCCGCGAATACATGGAAATTGCGCAGCCAAGCGCTCATGAACCTCTCCTTGATCCTCGATGGATTACCCGGGCCACCAGCCCTCTGCCCGAATGCAACGTCCCAGCTCTTTCGCTTGACCCGTTTCAGCCGCTTTTGCCGCTGAATTTAGCCGTGACGGTGACTTTCGCCGAAAAAGCCGCCAAAGCCGCCCCTCCGCAAGTTCTATCCCGCCGTCCTTTCCAGTTTGTTAGCCATGAAGGCGCATGGCCTTGACACGCTTGGCGCCAGCGCCTATTTCCGCGCTGGGCGCCTAGCACTCGGCCTAACTGAGTGCTAATACGCTGAAAACAAAAAGCTTTTCGTTTTACGCAACGGCCGCGCTTGAGACCAGCGGCCACAGAGGGTGATCATGGCAAAACTGAAATTCCGCCCGTTGCATGACCGGGTGGTCGTCAAGCGGATCGATGCCGAAGCGAAGACCAAGGGCGGCATCATCATCCCCGATACCGCCAAGGAGAAGCCGCAGGAAGGCGAAATCGTCGCCGTCGGCCCCGGCGGCCGCGACGAGAACGGCAAGCTGATCCCGATCGACATCAAAGCCGGCGACCGCGTGCTGTTCGGCAAGTGGTCGGGCACCGAGGTCAAGATCGATGGCGAAGAGCTCCTCATCATGAAGGAGTCCGACATCATGGGCGTGGTCGCCTAGTTGAATTCCTCATCCTTGAGGTGCTCGCCGCAGGCGAGCCGCGAAGGATGAGGCCACGCAACAGCACCCTTCGAGGCTCGCGGCTTGGCCGCTCGCACCTCATCAGGGTGAGGACAGACAGAGAGATTCGAGGAGCAAACGAATGGCTGCCAAAGACGTACGATTTTCCACCGAAGCCCGCGACCGCATGCTGCACGGCGTCGAGGTGCTCGCCAATGCGGTGAAGGTGACGCTCGGCCCGAAGGGCCGCAACGTCGTGCTCGATAAGAGCTTCGGCGCGCCGCGCATCACCAAGGACGGCGTCACCGTCGCCAAGGAGATCGAGCTCGACGACAAGTTCGAGAACATGGGCGCGCAGTTGGTGCGCGAGGTGGCGCAGAAGACCAACGACCAGGCCGGCGACGGCACCACGACCGCAACGGTGCTGGCCTATGCCATCGTCAAGGAAGGCGCCAAGGCGGTCGCCGCCGGCATGAACCCGATGGATCTCAAGCGCGGCATCGACCTCGCGGTCAAAGCCGTAGTCGCAGATATCGAGAAACGCGCCAAGAAGGTCGGCTCGTCCTCGGAGGTCGCCCAGGTCGGCACCATTTCGTCGAACGGCGACAAGGAAGTCGGCAAGATGATCGCCAACGCCATGCAGAAGGTCGGCAACGAAGGCGTCATCACCGTCGAAGAGGCCAAGGCGCTGGAGACCGACATCGAGATCGTCGAGGGCATGCAGTTCGACCGCGGCTATCTCTCGCCTTACTTCATCACCAACGCCGAGAAGATGACGGCCGAGCTCGAAGACCCGTACGTGCTGTTGCACGAGAAGAAGCTGTCGCAGCTCCAGGCCATGCTGCCGGTGCTGGAGGCCGTGGTGCAGTCCGGCAAGCCGCTGCTCATCGTCGCCGAGGACATCGAAGGCGAGGCGCTGGCCACGCTCGTGGTCAACAAGCTGCGCGGCGGCCTGAAAGTCGCGGCCGTGAAGGCGCCGGGCTTCGGCGATCGCCGCAAGGCAATGCTCGAGGACATCGCCATCCTCACCGGCGGCCAGCTCATCGCCGAGGACCTCGGCATCAAGCTCGAGAGCGTCACCACGGCCATGCTCGGCCGCGCCAAGAAGGTGGTGATCGAGAAGGAGAAGACCACCATCGTCGATGGCGCCGGCAAGAAGAAGGACATCGAAGCCCGCGTCGGGCAGATCAAGGCGCAGATCGAGGAGACCACCTCCGACTACGACCGCGAGAAGCTGCAGGAGCGGCTGGCCAAGCTCGCTGGCGGCGTCGCGGTGATCCGGGTCGGCGGCGCCACCGAGGTCGAAGTCAAAGAGAAGAAGGACCGCGTCGAGGATGCGCTCAACGCCACCCGCGCCGCGGTCGAGGAAGGCATCGTGCCGGGCGGCGGCGTGGCGCTCGTTCGCGCCAGGAAGGCGATCGGCAAGCTGACCAATGCCAATCCCGACGTGCAGTCCGGCATCAACATCGTGCTCAAGGCGCTGGAGCAGCCGTTACGCCAGATCGCGGAAAATTCCGGCGTCGAAGGCTCCATCGTCGTCAACAAGGTCCTCGAGAACAAGTCGGAGACCTACGGCTTCGACGCGCAGAGCGAGGACTACGTCGACATGTTCGACAAGGGCATCGTCGATCCGGCCAAGGTGGTGCGCGCGGCGCTGCAGGATGCCGCCTCGGTCGCCGGCCTCCTCGTCACCACCGAGGCCATGGTCGCCGAACTGCCGAAGGACAAGCCGGCGGTGCCGGCGATGCCCGGCGGCGGCATGGGCGGGATGGGCGGCATGGATTACTGATCGCGCGATCAGCGAACAAAAACGCGAAAGGGGCGCGGTGCAAGCCGCGCCCTTTTGTTTGATTTCGCCGCGATACTAAAAGTGTTGTAGTTGTAGAGTGGGTTGAGCGCAGCGAAGCCCACGCGGACCGAGGTTGCGCTTGCAGACGTGGGCACGGCGCGGATCTTGTCATCGGGCCGCGCTTCGCGCGGACCCGTTGGCGCCTTTGCCCACCCACCCTACGCTCGCTGATGGACGTGCCCTCTCCCCCTGCGGGAGAGGGCGACGCAAGCCGCGCAACAAACTCGGCTCGGTGAGGGGTTGCGGCCGCGGGCCCCTCACCCACTTTTGTTGTTGAACCGCCGAGTGGCCCTCTCCCGCAAGGGGAGAGGGCACTATAACACGCGCTGCGCTTTCTGACGCAGCAGGGCTAATGCGGCGCCGCGGCCAGCACCGCGATGTTCGGGAAGAACAAGTAGCAGGCGACCCCGATCACGACCAGCCAGCCGAGGAGGACGAGGCACCAGCCGAAATTGTGGCGGATCACCTCGCCTTCGTTGCGCACGAACTTCGTGGTCGACACGCCGACGCTCGCGGTCTGCGGCGCGATCGGCTTGCCGATCTCGGCACCGACCGAGTTGAGCGACGGCAGCAGCAGCACCGGGAAGCCAAGCAGCTTGCCGACCAGCGCCTGGAACGCGCCGAACATGGCGTTGGTCGACGTATTGCTGCCTGACAGCGCCACGCCGATGAAGCCCAGGATCGGCGCCACGACGATGAAGGCCGGCCCAATCTTGGAGAACGCGCTGGCCAGCGAGCCCGCCATGCCCGAGTAGTTGAACACATAGGCGAGGCCGAAGATGAACACGCCGACCAGGCACGCGCCCCACATCTGCGACCAGGTCTTGGCGAAGGTTTCGCGCACCTGGCTCAAGGAGACGCGCAGCAACAAAGCCGTGATGATCCACGACACCAGGATCGCCGTGCCGGCGACGAACGGCGTCCAGTTGAACACCGCGCCGATCGTCGTGGCGGTCGGGCCGACCTTGATCGCCGAGACGGCGGAGACGGCGTAATGCAGCACGACGATAGACGGCAGATGCGACCACGGCCCGGTCCAGGCGACGACAACGACGACGAGGACCGCGATCGGCAGCCAAGCCGCCACCAGGTCGCCGCCGGAGAGCCCGTGCGCCTCGGTCCTGGTGTCGCCGGTCGCCGGCGCGCCGCCATAGGCCAGCACCTGCGCCGGCTGCCACAGCTTGAGCAGGATCAAGAGCGCGACGAAGCAAACGATCGAGCCGAGCACATCCGGCAGATACGGGCCGAGATAGACGGCGGTCGGCAACTGGCCGGCGATGTAGCCGAGCGAGCCGACAACGGCGAGCGGCCAAGCCGACCACATGCCGCTCCGACCGGACACCAGATAGAGCAGGATCCAAGGCGGCA
>JASHSE010000127.1 GCA_030036975.1 Xanthobacteraceae bacterium
GACGCCGCCGATGCCGAGCACGAGGCCGAGCCATTGCCGCGCAAAAACTTGCTCGCCGAGCCAACGGTTGGCGATGGTCGAGGTCAAAACCGGCTGCAGGCTGACGATGAGGGCGACGAGGCCCGCAGACATGCCATTCTCGATGGCCACGAACACGCCGCCGAGATAAAGGCCATGCACCATGAGCCCGGTCGCGGCGCTGTGCAGGAGCCCGCGCCCATCCGGCCATTTCGGCCGCGTCAAAGCGATGATGACGCCGAGCAGGAGCACGACGATGATCATGCGCAGCGACAAGAACGTCAGCGGCTCGACGTAGGAGAGGCCGAGTTTGGCACCGACAAATCCGGACGCCCACAACAGCACGAAAATGCCGGGCGCAGCGAATACGGCCAGATCTTCCAACGTACGCGGCATGTGTTTGCAGCCCGGGATTGAAACAGGGGCTGAGCAGTAGCCGCTGCGCGCGTGATCGTCGAGGTGGAAAGTGCAAGCCGCCCACTCCGCTGATGGTATGACATTGTGCTAGATCATTCGCCATGAACGACAAGGAAAAGGTTGCGCTCGGCTCAATCGCCGCTTCGGCAGCGTTGACCGCCGCCAAGGCAGCGATCGGTCTATTGACGGGATCGCTGGCTATTCTGTCGGAAGCCGGCCATTCGCTGCTCGATCTGTCCGCGACCGTGCTCACCTATTTCGCGGTGCGTATTTCCGGCAAGCCGGCCGATGCCGAGCACCAGTACGGCCATGGCAAGGTGGAGAGCGTCACCGCGCTCGGCGAAACCGCCTTGCTGTTCCTGCTGACCGCAGTGGTGATCTGGGAAGCGCTGCAGCGGCTCACCGGCGCACAGCGGCACCCAGTCGAAGCAACGATACCGGCTTTCGCCGTCATCGCCGGCTCCATCGTCATTGATTTTTTCCGCGCCCGCGTGCTCCGCCGCGTCGCGCAGCAAACGTCGAGCGAGGCGCTGCACGCCGATGCCCTGCATTTTTCCTCCGACATGTGGTCCTCGGTCGCGGTTCTGGTCGGGCTTGGCGGTATCGCGCTCGGCTATGCCTGGGCCGACGCCGCCGCGGCGCTCGTCGTTGCCGTGTTCATCTGCATCGCCGGCTGGCGGCTCGGCCGCCGCACCATCGAGACTTTGACCGATGCAGCGCCGCAGGGCGCCAGCGAGCATATCGCTGCGATCGCGCGGCGCATGCCGGGCGTCGTCGGCGTCGAGCGCGTGCGCGCCCGGCCGGTTGGCGCCGTGCTGTTTGTCGATCTCGGCGTCGGGGTGAGCCGCACGCTGCCGCTCGACCGCGTCTCCGCGATCAAGGATCGGCTCGGCCGTGCTATTCGCGCCGAGATGCCGCAGGCCGAGGTGACGATCACCACCGAACCGCGCGCACTCGATAATGAAACCGTGCGCGAGCGGGTCATGATGATCGCGCGTAACCGCGGCCTCGCCGTTCATCACGTCGCCGTGCAGGCGATCGCCGGCCGGCTGTCGGTGTCGATGGACCTCGAAGTGGAAGGCACCATGCCGCTCAACTCCGCCCACGACGTCGCGAGCAGGCTTGAAGAAGCTTTGCGCGACGAGTTGGGCCCACAGGTCGAGGTCGAAACCCACATCGAGCCGCTGCCCGCCGACGTGACCGCCGGCCGCGATGCCGCGGCGGCACGCGCTGCCGAAGTGAGCGAAGCGCTCACCGCGCTCGCTAAGGATATTGCCGGTTTGACTGAAATCCACGACGTGCGCGTGCGCGAAACCGCCGGGGGCGAGATCGTCAATTTTCATTGCCGCGTCGAACCGACGCTGTCGGTGCGCGCGGTGCATGACCTGGTCGACAGTGTGGAGCATGGCTTGCGGCGGCGCTTTCCGACCATCCAGCGCGTCATCGGCCACGCCGAGCCGAGCCGATAGGTCGGGGACGCGGAATTGCCGGCAATACAGATTCTGCGATTTCCAATTCCGGCCTCTCCATCATCACGCACCTGATAATCCTTTCGTTCATCTGCCATTCATATTCGCCGCTTGCGGTTCATGACGGCGAACGGCGAAGCGAATCCGCCTTGCTTCGTGCTTGGAGGGGTCGTAGGCTCTCATGCTTGAGAATTGCCGACCTGAATGTCTGAAAATTAATACCGCGTCAAAGAGGGTGCAAATGACAGGAAACGAACTAAGGACGGGAAACGAACCGAGCAAACCGCGCCTATACGTGACGCGGGTTCTAACAGCAGGCGCCATGCTCGGAGCTTGCTGTATCGTGGCGCTTGGCGTGTCGGGTTTGGTGATGGGCATGAGCAGCACCGCCGCATATGCGAAGGGCGGCCATGGTGGACACGGCGGCCACGGTCACGGCGGCCACGGTCACGGCGGCCACGGTCACGGTGGCCACGGTCACGGTGGCCACGGTCATGGCGGCCACGGTCATGGCGGCCACGGTCATGGCGGCCACGGCGGACATCATCACGGTCATTGGTTCGCTGGGCGGCCGGGTTGGATTCACGGCCATCGGTACTTCTGGAGCGGCCTCTGGTATTGCTGGTATCCGGACGGCTACAACGGA
>JASHSE010000128.1 GCA_030036975.1 Xanthobacteraceae bacterium
TCGGCCGCAAGCACACCTGGGTGATGTCTTATATCTACATCGGAACGTTCGGCTCGTTCATCGGCTACTCGGCCGCGTTTCCATTGCTGATCAAGACGCAATTCCCGGCGGTCACCGTCGGCATCGCGTTTCTGGGACCGCTGGTCGGGTCGCTGTCGCGTCCGTTGGGCGGACTGCTGGCCGACAAAATCGGCGGCGCCATCGTGACGTTCTGGAATTTCATCGCCATGGTCGCCGCCACCGTTGCGGTCATGTATTTCGTCCAGGTCAAGGACTTTCCGGATTTCCTGGCGATGTTCCTGGTTCTCTTCGTCACTACCGGAATAGGCAATGGTTCGACCTACCGGATGATCCCGTCGATCTTCCGCGAAGAGAAGATGCGGGCGGCGAAGGGATTGGGCGAGGCCGAGCGGACGCTCGCCCTCAAAGCGGCCAGTATCGAGAGCGCTGCCGCGCTCGGCTTCATCGGTGCGGTCGGCGCCTGTGGCGGGTATCTCATTCCGCGCGGATTCGGCGCCTCCATTGCCGCCACCGGCGGTCCGCATCTGGCGCTCGCAGTCTTCCTCGCCTTTTACCTGACCTGCATCGCGCTCACGTGGTGGTTCTATCTGCGCAAAAGCGTTTTTGTGCAAAGCGGGGTCCATCTCGCGAAGGCCCGCGTGTAATGGTCGAAACCGGCAGCCGGCGCCGCGAACGGCTCGTCGTCATCGGCAATGGAATGGCCGGAATGCGAACGGTCGAAGAGCTGCTGTTGCGGGCTCCCGACCGCTTCGACATTGCCGTTATCGGCGCCGAGCCGCATCCGAATTACAGCCGTATCCTTTTGTCGTCGGTGCTGGCGGGCGAAAAGACATTTGAGGACATCGTCATCAACCCGCGCGGCTGGTACGAGCATCACCGCATCGGCTTGATTGCCGGTTGCCGCGCCACGGCGATCGATGCCGTTGCGCGGCGAATAGCGGTCGATGACGGACGTACTCTCGGTTACGACAAGCTGTTGTTGGCGACCGGGTCGAAGCCGTTGGTGCCGGCAATTCCAGGCATCGGCTTGCCCAATGTGCGTGCCTTCCGCGACATCGCCGATGTCGAGGCGATGATCGGGGAGGCGCGGAGCAAACGGCGCACCGTGGTGATCGGCGGCGGGCTCCTCGGCCTCGAAGCGGCCTGGGGGTTGCAGCGCCGCGGCATGGCGGTCACGGTCGTGCATCTCATGCCGACGCTCATGGAGCGCCAGCTCGATGCGGCTGCCGGCGCGCTGCTGCAGCGTGATCTTGAAGCCCGCGGCGTCGTCTTCTTCACCAACAGCCAGACCGAGGAAATCGTCGGCGCCGAGCGCGCCGAGGCGGTCGTGCTCGCGGACGGGCGCCGCATCGCCACCGACTTCGTCGTGCTGGCGGTCGGGATCAGGCCCAATATCGATCTGGCGCGCAGCGCCAGGCTCGATGCCAACCGCGGCATCCTGGTCGGCGACGACATGGCGACCAGCGATCCGAATATCTACGCGGTCGGCGAATGCATCGAGCATAACGGCCAGGTTTTCGGCCTGGTCGCGCCGATCTGGGAACAGACAAAGGTATGCGCGGCCCGGCTCGCAGGCGACCTCCGCGCCGCATACGTTCCGCCTGCCGCCTTTGCCAGTCTCAAGATAACCGGAATCGACGTCTTCTCGGCCGGCGCTCTCGCCGCTGCCGACGACGGCGACGAGGAGATTACGCTGCACGATGCCAAGAGCGGCCTCTACAAAAAGCTGATCCTGCGCGGTGACAGGATCGTCGGCGCCACGCTGTATGGAGAGGTGGCCGATGGCCCGTGGTACGTGCAACTGATGCACGACAAAGTCGACGTCTCGCCGTTGCGCGATCGCATCGCGTTCGGCCGCGCTGTTGCCGAGCGGGTGAGCGCCGGACAGCCGCCGCGTGATGGTGCGGCGCGGATCGATGGCGCCGGCATAGACCGGGCGGCAGAGTTGCAATGGCACGCGGCGTGATTCGCACGGCCTGCCCGTATTGCGGCGTCGGTTGCGGGCTGCGCGTCGCCGCCGACGGCACCATCTCCGGAGATCCGGATCATCCAGCCAACAACGGTCGCCTCTGTTCGAAGGGCGCGGCGCTGGGCGATACGCTCGCCACCGACGGCCGCCTGCTCTACCCACAGATCGGTGGACGCAATGCCAGCTGGGACGAAGCGCTCGACCGTATCGCCGCCGCTTTCATGCGGACCATAGCCGAGCATGGTTCGGACGCGGTGGCGCTCTATGTCTCCGGGCAATTGCTGACCGAAGATTATTACGTCGCCAACAAGCTGATGAAAGGATTCATCGGCAGCGCCAATATCGACACCAATTCACGGCTATGCATGGCGTCGTCGGTTGCCGGTCATATCCGCGCCTTCGGCGAGGACATCGTGCCCGGCTGTTACGAGGACCTCGAAGCCGCCGATCTCGTCGTTGTGGTGGGCAGCAATACGGCCTGGTGTCATCCGGTTCTCTACCAGCGCCTCGTTGCCGCCAGACAAGACCGTGGAACGAAGATCGTGGCGATCGACCCGAGGCATACGCCGACCTGCGACATTGCCGACGTTCATCTGGCCATACGACCCGGCTCCGATGTGGCGGTGTTCGCGGGCTTGCTGGCGCATCTGGCCGAAGCCGGCGCGTGCGATAACGCATGGACGCGGCAATCGGCGGTCGATCTTGCTGCCGCGGTCACGGCGGCGCGGTGCTCGGCACCTTCGCTTGGCGAGGTTGCGACGATCGCGGATGTGCCGGCAGCCGATCTGGCCCGCTTCTACGACTGGTTTGCCGGCACCGAGCGCACCGTCACGCTGTATTCGCAAGGCGTCAACCAGTCCTCGGCCGGAACCGACAAGGTCAACGCCATCATCAATTGTCATCTGGCGACCGGCCGCTTGGGACGTCCCGGCATGGGGCCGTTCTCCTTGACCGGCCAGCCGAACGCGATGGGCGGCCGTGAAGTCGGCGGGCTTGCCAACCAGCTCGCCGCGCATATGAGCTTCACTGATCCGGCCGATATCGACCGCGTGCACCGTTTCTGGAAATCGCCGCGGGTCGCCGGCCGGCCGGGTCTCAAGGCGGTCGATCTGTTCGACGCGGTGCTGGACGGCAAAGTCAAGGCGCTATGGATTCTCGGCACCAATCCGGCCGTGAGCATGCCCCGCGCCGAGCGCGTACGCGCGGCACTGAGCAAATGCCCATTCGTTGCCGTCAGCGATGGCTGGACGAGCGACACGACGCGGCTTGCCGAGATCGTGCTGCCGGCGGCAACCTGGGGCGAGAAGGACGGCACGGTCACCAACTCCGAGCGCTGCATCTCGCGGCAGCGCGCTTTTCGGCCGGCGCCGGGCGAAGCGCGGCCTGATTGGTGGATGCTGGCCGAAGTGGCGCGCCGCATAGGCTTCCCCGCGGCGTTCGCCTACGGCAAACCGGCCGAAATCTTTCGCGAACATGCGAGCCTGTCGGCATTTGAGAACGGAGCGAAGAGCCGTCGCATTTTCGACATCGGCGCGCTCGCCGAATTGAGCGACGAAGACTATGAGCGTTTGCCGCCTACCTATTGGCCGCTGCCACGCGGCACACGCGAGCCGTGGTCGAGCGCCAAGCGGCTGTTTGGCAGCGGCAGCGGATTTGCGACGCCGGATGGCCGTGCCCGCGTGGTGCCGACGCCATACCGCGCGCCTGCAGTGCCGACCGACGAACGCCGGCCGCTCGTTCTCAATACCGGACGGGTGCGCGACCAATGGCATACGATGACCCGAACCGGCCAATCGCCGCGGCTGATGGCGCACCAGAGCGAGCCGCGGCTCGACCTGTACGCGGCGGATGCGGCGCGGCTTGGCCTTGCCGACGGCGATCTCGCCCGCGTCGAAAGCCGGGACGGCGCTACTGTATTGCCTGTTCGCGTGACCAACGATTTACGTGGGGGCGAAGCGTTCGCTCCGATGCACTGGACCGATCGGTTCAGCTCCGCCGGCCCGATCGATGCCGTGGTCGGCGCGGCCACCGATCCGGTTTCAGGGCAACCGGAGTTGAAGGCGACGCCGGTTCGGGTCACGGCGCTTAAACCGCACTGGCACGGTCTGTTGTTGCGCGGCACCGAACAGGTGCCGCAAGGCCCGTATTTTTGGGCGCGGGTCCCGCTCGACCGGGGTCACGCGTTCACGCTGATCGGATGGGAGCCGCTGCCCCGCGACCGCGGCAGCGAATTGTGGATTGCGGCGCTGCTCGACGCGCCCGCCGCGGCGGAACTGGTGATCTATGCCGATCCCGCTCGCGGCATGTTTCGCTATGCCAGCATCCTTGCTGGTCGCCTCAATGCCTGCCTATTTATCGCCGGCAAAGCGTCGTTGCTGCCTCCACGCGGCGCACTGGCCGCGCTGCTCGGCACGCGCATCGAACCGCAGCAGCGCACGGTCTTGTTGACCGGCGAGCCGGCCCGCGGAGCGGTGTCGGGCGCCGCTGCAGGTCCGACGGTCTGCGCGTGCTTCGGCATCGGTTTGCCGGTGTTGCACCGCGCCATCGTCGAGCGCCGCCTGACAAGTGTCGCCGAGATCGGCGCCAATTTGCGCGCGGGCACCAATTGCGGCTCGTGCATTCCGGAACTTCAGGCGATCTTGAGCGAGCTGCAGCCGGCGCCCGCTTCATGATCACGTTGCGGCGACCGGCGCAATCGCCTTTTCCGCCTGCCAGTCCTTGCCCAGCCCGGCGCTGGTCGGAAAGATCAACGACTTGATCACCACCGGCACCGCGCCCGAAGTGTCGAGGATGGCGCCGATGTCGATGTAGTCGAATTCTTTGAGCTCGAGCCCGTCGATGGAAACGATCGGGCCGTCGAATTTCATCTCTTCGCAATAGTGGATACCGATCAGGCCGCCGACGTCGCCGTCGCCGGCCAGCACGATCGGGTGGCCGCGCGCGATCACCGCCTCGAGGCCGTCGGCCACGCCCTTGCAGAAATCGTCGAGCCGGCGGTAGGTCGCCGAGCCGCGCCACGGCACGAAGATCGCCACCGGGCTGTCGCCGCCGCCGAGGTCGAGCCGCTTGAGTGCGCCCCTGATCGCGGCCGACACCGCGGCCGCGTCAATCGTCTCCTCGCCGAGCGAAAAGTTCGGCGCGATCACCGGCACGTTGCGCAGCGGCAGCGTTTGCAGCGGCCAGACGAAGATCGTGCTGCCGGAGACCTGCATCGTGTATTGCGAGGC